>JAKSSZ010000001.1 GCA_024402835.1 Alphaproteobacteria bacterium
GGTGCGGGGGGGGGGGGGGGGGGGTTGGTTGGGGGGGGGGGGGGGGTGGGGTGGGGGGGGTGCGTGCGGGGGGGGTGGCGTGCGGGGGGGGGGATTGAATTACTTGAAACAATTTGTTGCTTTTACTATGATCTGAATATGGATAAATTTACGATTGATTTTATCAGAGGAAGAATCGATGAAGCTGTCCAGCAACATCCTGGTGTTCGGGCTTTGAATGTTCCTATTACTGGGAAGCTTTATAATTACATGATTTCATATGATACTGTAAATCGTACGGTCACCGGCGTCGTTTTGCAACTGAGCCATAATAAACGTAGACCCATAACATTATCTGATATTTTAATTAAATAATGATAGTTGTTTTGGCGGTAAATTGAGTTTGTATTTTCCGTTTTGATCAGATTTTATGATCCTGCGCCAATATTTATTATGGCTAAAGATGTCTTTGATTCTGTCGGAAGTTGAATCAATATCTTTTAATATTCGCTTACCATACATCCAAGGATTACCATTTTCTCTTGCTTGCCACAATCGCTTTATAACCTTGGCCTGTTGCTCACCAAACTTGTATTCTTGTCCACACCATATAAAACAAGTAAAATCATCCGAGATCAATTCAAAAGCATTGTCTGTATGCGGTATGTTCCTATAAAGTACCTCAAAGTTCTCTACCTGTTCCATAGGAATTACGAGATCAAAAAAGCCCACAAAAAATGGGGCTTCTAGGATTGTTTTCATATCGTAATTGCCGATATGAGAGATTTCTATTTTTTGGTTTTTATTTTTGAACATCAGATAAATATAACGATGATCTATATACAGTTTGCTCAATTTCTGCAACAGATCATAACAAGGACCGGCTTGTGATCTTGCCAGCGCAATCTCTATGGCAGCAGGTCGTAGATAGAGCCTTATTTCACCTGTTTCGGCCAAAGCTTCTATTATAGATGTCCTACATTTCCAGCGTTGCGCCAAATCCTCTATATCCAAAAATGCTATAGGAAGATTCAGGTCGTTCATGGTGTCTCTTTTGTTCGTTGTTAAAAAGAAAAAAGGGTTGTTGAAAAATCAACAACTCCTTTCCTTTATTATAATAGTAAACAAACTTTTTAGCTTTGCACCATTTTTATTTTTACCTGGTTTGCTTGATTTTTTTATCTGCTGTGTTATAATTTGTGCACTTTCCCCCCCACATAAGAACTATTTCCTAGGAAACATTTCAACAGGTATGTTTATTCGTATCAATAGCCCTTGTTTTTCTTTTATGATTTGCATCTTTCGTTCTTTGTTGCTTAAGACATATTTGGCAGTAAGTTTTTTATTGTCTTTGTTAATCCTGATAAATTGGAACCCTTGTTTCTCACACTCTGCTATCGCTTGTGCATTGTCATTCTTGAATTTGTCAGAAACTTTCGCTGCAGCATGCATTACACCTGCCAAATCTTCCTTATAGTCTTTCATTGCTTTTTCTTTGTTTTGATTGTTCTTTATATTTTTGTAGTGCGAATCTTAAACCATCTTCATAGCCCAGCCTATATTCGTTACATTCTTGAACTTTTAGAAATTCATCCTGTTCTTTTTCGGTCTTTTTGATTTCTTTTTCTAATATCTGTATGTATTTCATTCTTCAGCCCCTATAAATATAATTCCAAACCATTTACGCATCAGATCCATATGCCCTTTATATGATGTTTGTGCATCTCGTTCTTGGTTGAATTGGGCTTTTTCTTCGGCTGACAGTGCGAGTTCTTGAACCAGGCGATTAGCTACCCCAAACAGATAGAAAACGTTGCCCTGTGGCCCCTTTGTGTCGATTATTATGCCTGTTGGGTATTTGGCATCAACTGGTTCTTGTTGTTCAGCAAGTTTCAGTTTTTTCAGCAGTGTTTCCTTCGTTTCCATGTTTGTTCCTTTTGGTTAATCGTTCTTGTATATAACCCCACACCATTTCAAGTTCTCTGACACTAGTGTGTTCAGAATTAAGCCATATTCCTGGTGTGGCATATACGGTGTTGTTTTCACAGCCAATAATTTTTCGTATCAAATCTTGTACATTTGGCTTTCTCATTTCGTAATGAATGGCCGCTTTGTATAACAATCTTTTATCTATAGACGGTTGTGTTAAAGCATCACCTGTATGCAAACTCCAAAACTCTGCCAGTTTTAATTTATGCAACATGGCTATTTTTATCATAACCACTCCAAGCGTTTTTGGTTCTGGACCATCCAACATTTGATCTGCCAAATGCCTACCGGCTTTACTATTTAAAAATTCTATAATTTCATCTTCCGTTTTTTCTGGGTATAACCCAACCAATCTTTTAACCATTACATCCCAGATGTTGTTGGTTGATTCTTCATCAAATGAATTTTTGATTGTTCCGTAAAAACCAAATTCTTTATTTATTTCAATCATGACTAATCCTCTTGTACTGTTGTGTCAAACTTTATGTCTTCGGATCCTTTAAAATCCTTTGGAATGTCGTAGCCGATCTTACGTAATAGGGTTACTATTTCCCTTTCTGTGCGACCGTCTTCAATCCAACAATATGCAGTGCTTTCAGTGATGTATTTAGACCGTAAAGCCTTACAAATTTTTTCTATCCCTGTGCCGGTGGCTATTTCGTACCCCAGCGCAGCCAGATATATGTTTTTCGTTGGTTTTCTCATGTTTTTACCCCTTTGGTTGTGCTGTACATTACCGTAATAAAACGGTATATCCAGTTAATAATTCGCTTATTTGCATATGGCCTCCGTTATGTGATTTACCGCCTTAAATGTCCCACTATCCGCATAATGTGTATAGTGTTCGGTCGTTGCTAAACGGCTGTGTCCGGCAGCATCTTTGATGGCATTCATGTTTTCGCCCAAGTTGGCCCCCATTGTGATGAATGAATGGCGCAGATCGTGTAACCGCATATGGGGCAGTCCAGCATCTTTTAGGATCCATTCAAACGGCTTTCTGATATTATCCACCGGTTTGTCTTTATCAAATATCCCAGGGAACACATATTTGCTACCCAGCAATTCGGCTTCTTTCATCGCTATTTCTAATTCCTTAACCGCCGCATCGGACAGCTTTACGTCTCTGGCACCCGTTTTACTGTCTTTCAAGTGAATCATCTTTTCTGACAGCGATACTTCGTCCATTTCAAGGTCTCGTATTTCTGATCTGCGGCATCCTGTTAAAGCCAATACTTTTAATACACGAAACATACGTGGGTGCATTCTTGATCTTGAGGATGCAGTTTCCAACGATTTAAAAAAGCGTTTATAACCATCAAGATCTAATATGGTCGGTTTGTATGTCGGGTTAGTGCCACGTTTGACATAACCGCACAGGTTGGATCCATGTGGCATGAATCCATATGATTCACACCAATCCCAGAAACTTGATATCAACGACAAGATTTTATTCGCCGTTGAAAAGGATGTCCTTTTTGCCCATTCAGCATAAGCGTCTATCAGGTCTCTTGATTTTATGTCTTGTATAAACTTTCTGCCGAACAGCGGTTTAATGTATGACCGGTATTGGATAAGATCTGTTTTCTGTGTGCTTGGTTTTTTATGCAACGCACTGTACTTATCAACGTAAAGCATAAAGGCATCATTGAATACTTGTTTTGTAGAAAACTTTATCAATTCATTTTTTAAGTCGTTTTTCTGCAAAGTTTCAACAGTCGTTTCCATCTGTGCCGGTTGGGCATCAACTGGTAGGTTTATATTACCCAGCAATACCATTTTGCGCCACTCCTTAGCTCTGGCATACACTTCCTCTACATTCGTAAATTCAGACCATTTACCCATAGCTATAATCTTTCTATTACGCATCTGTTTTAGTTTGCACGAGAAGAAAAAACTTATTGTTTTTGTTCTGTAGTAATATCTTAAAAACAGACCCGGGATAGTCCCATCTGAAATTTGCATATTCACATCCCCAGTCAGTCGTTCAATCCAACTGTCTTTGAATGCGCGTGTTTTGCATAGCCATTTTTCTGACATGTTTTACCTCTTAGTTTGGTTGCATACAACATGCCTCTAAAAACAGGAACATCCAGTAAAAAGAACGGAAAAAGATCATATCCGATTTTCCTTGCTTATACGGTCCAACCATGCTAATACGTCCGACTTTCTGTACCTGACCGTATTTTTGCCCATATTGAAATATTTTGGCCCAATTTTCTTCATTCTGAATTTTGCTATGGTATATGGAGCCAATCCAAGCATCTTCGCAACTTGTCTGGTCGTTAACAAATAATCTTGATCTTGCATATTATGTCCTTTGGGTTTTGTTATACATTTTGACGATAAAGCCCGGACCATATTTTTTCTAGTCAGAAAAATCCAAAAATTTCCAACTTGTTTTTATGAAATCAGAGTTGAAATCAGCGATGGTTTTACAGACATCAATTTAGAAATCAGAGCAATAATCAACACTGATATCGGGCTTGAAATCAGATATGAAATCAGCATAGATATCAGACCTGAAATCAGATAAGAAATCAGGGCAGAAATCACAATGTGTTTTGTATGCTTAGGGTTGCTTTGATATGATTGTTGAAAAAGATTATAGCTTACCATACATTCAATATGTGTTAAGTGTCGCAAACCCACAGAATCCGCGGCACACAGCCCGATTATACCAAATTGCCCCTTAGCTGTTAATCCGTATGTCACTGGTTCGAGTCCAGTTGCCCGAGCCACAGATTACAAGGGGTTCGCAAGAATCCCTTTTTCTTTTAAAAATCTATATGCTACCTATATGCTACCAAAAGCGGCTGTTTTTTCACTAAATATTTGATATTTTTGAGCATATCAAAAACAACCATATTTTTTACATATTGCCCTGGGAGGGGTGGTGCCCACCATGCGAAATGTGGTTATGGTGTTTTAACTTACGCAATGATTTCATTTGACGAATATGATGAACATATCACAAATATTTAATACATATAAATCACACAATGACTTACTGTATGATCAATTGTATACACTACAAACATATCGTATTAAAGTGATATTCAATAGTTTTTTGTATATTTTTATCCAATTTTATGTTATAATCTCCTGTAGAGATGGGGAAATCTTGACTTTTTATATATTTTGTTTTTATACTTTAACCTAAGTGGTGGAATCATGGCAATAAAATTTAATATGAATACACAAAAGGCAATAGAATCTGTTCTGTGGATCATTCAGAACGGAGAGTCCAACATGTACAATATTTGGAAGATTTTGTTTTCTGCCGAAAAGTATCATTTGAATAAGTATGGTCGACCAATCACTGGCGATAGATATATTGCGATGGAATATGGAACTGTTCCAAGTTGGTTGTATGATGCTTCTAAAATAAAACGTCAAGGATTAGGTTTTTACAGAGATAATAACTCGTTACTTGCAGAACGCGTTCCTGTTATGGATTATTTTTCAGAAACCGATTTAGAAGCACTGCAACACGGGGTAGCGGAGTATGCGGGACTTGATTTTATAGCTGTTAGAGACAAAAATCACCAAGAGCCGTGCTGGAAAAAGAATTATGCTATGCGTGGAGATAGCGATAGTGCCCCAATTCCTTTTGAAGATATCATAGAAGAGGACTGGCTTCGTGAAGATTTAAAAGTTCTTTCTCATAGCATGGTTTTGTAATATGGCTGAAATATCAGATGTTTTTGTAATAAATGTTAGAGATAGTAACATAAACAATCGAGAAACTAAGCATTGTATTTGTATATCCGTATCAAAAGATAAGTATCTGGTTATTAATACGGAACACCGACAAATGTACGATGATTTTGAAATCAAGGCGTCAGATTACCCTTTTTTAAAGGGTAAAGACAGGTTTGTATGTTGTGCATCAGTTCATAAATTTTTACCAGATAGAATTATATCCGAAAGCGTTGGAAAATTAAAATATCCGGACATGTTGAAAATAATAGAAAAAATCCAAAATTCGAAAATTTTGGATAAAAGTGAAAAAAATGATATTTTGCCGGATTTAATTGAATGGCAATTAGATAACTCTTAAAGTTTTTCTTTGCAAATTTTTCCCCCAGACATAAGTCTGAGGGTGATTTATTTAAATCCTTTTTGCTGAGCTTCGTATGAAACCTTGAACTTTTGTTTTGTTATTGGGCCGTTTGGAAACGGGATTTGTGGTGCATCTGCGGTCAAAGATAGGAACAATTTAATTGCTGCCATATCCCCGTACAATGCAGATGAAACCAATTGTGCAAGAATCCCATCCATAATGGTTGGATCTTCTATGTGGTACTTGTCTATGAACCTTTTGCGATTATAATCGTTGTCAAAAGGCATCGGTGAGCTGGCCATAGAAGCAACCATTTCACGTAATTTTTTACGCTCACGGCGTACTTGACCAGACACCAGGCCACCAATCTGGCCGAGTTCTCGGGCTTCGTTCGGGCTTAATACTCTCAAATTCTGTTCATTTGCCATTTGTTGCCTCCTTAGTATGGTAAGTCATCAAGTGTGACATTGTGACAATCGGCAGTATTACAGGTGTTTTCTGTCACGGTGTCACAACTGGAAACAGGTATGTAACGTTTGAAGGTATCATCAAAATCTGACAGATAATACTTTCTGCTTCTGTCATCAACCCCTTCCCTGGTCTGCCTTGGAAATATTCCAAAAAACTTCAATTGGCGTGCCAGTGCACTTGGAGACATTTGGCGGCCTTTGTTCCATTCAGGCCAAGGGCTGGTTTCTATCTTGTTCAATTCTTCCACCAAATCATTAGAAGCCATCCACCCTTTTGGAACATTCTGTAATATACCCTTTATGTCTATTAACAATTGGACTCTCACAGAATTTTCATCGTTACTGCTGTCACTTTTAATCAATTTTAAAATAGCAGTTTCCAATCTGTCGTGCCATTCTGGGGATATTGCATCCGATATCGCAAACAGGATTTCAGATACATCAGCGGTTCTGTCATTTAATGCACTGGGGACATTTGGGGTACCGTCCACTATTTCTTGTTCGTGATCCATAATGAAGCGTTTGCATTTACTACGCAATTTGTTCATTTCCTGATGCACCTGCCGATAACGCAATTTTTCTATTTTGTCTGCGAGTGTCTTGCGTTTCATAGTGATTGTGAGGCTGCGATCTTTAACGGTTGTTGGTATATTTCCAATGGCAGCAATTGCACAGGGTGCAAAACAATCAAATAGCTTTGGTTTCATACTGCGACCATTTGTTTCGGTACACATAATTTTTTTACCACGTTGGAAACCAGAGTTCAGCACTTTGCACAATGTATCATTGTCATTGTCCAGATACCTATCTGCTTCATCAGCCAATAGTGTGATTGTGCCCTTTTGTATTGTGATCATTCTTGCCATAGATGGGCCTGTGATACTGGACACCTGTAGCGGTTTATAACACAGATATTCCAGTATATCCAAAAATGTGGTTTTTCCACATCTGGGTTCTGGGCTGTGAATAAACAACCTTGGTGTGAATACATAATCTCTCAAGATATATGTATGCAATATCCACATTACAGATACTTCCGCGGCACCGTCTGGCAGATACACATATTTTTTGATCGTGTTAACAAGATCGTTTGCCAGCGCAGTTCCATCAACCGGCTCTGGCCATGGTGTGACATCCGGCAACAAAAAATCTTCTTGATTGCTACCTGCCCCACGCCATTTTGCTGTAATTTGTGCCAAAGCCAAGTCAGAACCACTCAATTTGGTACCCGCTGAATTTACACGTACAAAAATCTCTGTTACTTCTTCATAAGACAAATTCTTTAATTCAACGATATCAAATACATCTTCGTTACTTAGAACATTCCTTAACGTTGTAAGTCTTGTGTTATATTTTTTTATATTAGGATCATCTAACTTGAAACCGTTTTCTTCTAAGAATGTCAGATTATCTTTAGATTTGAAAAAGTCTTTCAAGGACACCCAATTCTTTTGACTATCAAAATTAGGATCTCCTGCAACCATAAATGTTCTGTCTTTATTGTCTTTTACTTCATCCTCGTCTTCTTCCTCTTGATCATCGTCTGCATCCGTAACGGCTTCAATTACATTGTCATCAGGGATTTCTTGTTCAATAAGTCCTTCTGGATGATCAAGATTGAAAATAATATCAATTTCTTTTGTTTTTTTTCCTTTGCCCTTTACTTCTACTTTTTGACCAGTCAGCAATTTACACAATGAAGTCAATCTTTGCTGGCCGTCTAGTAACAACAAGTAATTTGATTGGTCTGACACCTCTGATTTTACGTTCAAATCAAAATCACGCGTTTGTATGTTTTCAAGATCCTTGCTATCTGGACGCCACATTAACAAACTACCCACCGGATAACCACGGTATAAAGAATCTATAAAATCACGAACTTTTGTTGCCTTCCATACATAACCGCGTTGCATTTCTGGTAATCGAATACTTTGTTCCGCGGTAACCATCTTGACCAATTCATTTATGCTGTGTTTTATCCTTCCCATAGTAAATACCTTTGTTTTATTTGCGTCTCGTAAGTATTATATCCTATAATTGCAGAAAAAACAACCCGTTATGACCAGCAAGGTTGTGATACTGCAAGATTTATGGGTAAGCAAGAATTGTACGAAACATCAATCTACGAAGCCCATCTGGACCTTTTACGCACCTGGTTCGGGGTTGAGTTTGTTCGAGGGTTAGATTTAAAAGATACCTTTTGTGCTTTTTATTGACTTTTTGTATAAATTATGGTATAATACCCAACATGAGCAGCAGGATGTTTTTTGTTGCTTTTTTTATTTTTTAGTTCTATTTTTCCAAAAAATCAATTTTATGCTTTTATAATCCTAGTAAGTTATGTTATAATTGCACTGAACCGAAAGAGAAAACATCATGTGTCAGAAAACACGGCAACTTTTGGCGCTTATTTTGCGCGATGGTCCACGAGGAGTTACTAGTTTGTTAAAAATATCATATCTAATTGACCTGGCAGCTATTCGTAATATAGGGTATCAAATATCAGAATTTAAATATATTCGTTGGAATTTTGGTCCGTTTGATAGCGCAATATACAAAAATCTAGAAAATATGCGAGAAGAAGGGATTATTTCTGCTGATTCGCAATTTATTGGTACAGATGAACATGTAATTTACAAGCTTAAAGATCCAGATTTAGTCGCTGCAAATTCTTTGACGCCTCAAGAACAAGACCTTGTTACAGAAATGCCTCAGCATTTACAAGGTTTTGGGGCAAAAACCTTGACAGAAGTTGCATACAACAGAAAACCAATGACATCCATTGGTGCTAAGCTTGGTGGTACAGAACACATGGGCGAATTTTTAAATATGCATGCTTAATAAATTTGAATATTTTCAGCCATTTTGGTGTTACGTTGATGAACAATCCTTAGAAGAATCTACAGGGGTTTGCAAACGCAAATATAAGCTATGTGTGGGGGTTATGCCTTTTATCAGCGAAGTTTTGTACTTCTTTGTGTCTACATCTAAAAACTCTACCAACCCAAACCTGACCTTTTATGTCGATGAAAATGAATGGCTTAATTTGGTCGAGAAAGGCAAATACTTGAAAGGCAGAGCAAATTTTGATATAAGAAGGATTGTTAACGAAAGCAAGGATCTTTTAACCCAAAAATTTAAAGCCGGACAAATTGCTTGCGTTGCTCGCTTACCTGATATAAAAAAATTTTTTATAAAACGGTGTTTTGATAATTTACACAAAAATCAGAATTTATCACCACATGAGCAAAAAAATCTAAAACAAATTGGGGATTTACTCCCTGATGCTATACTTTCGCAGGAAGCCCGTAGCTTTATTGCACATTTCAATATTTAAATTATTTTCTAACTACATTTGTAACGGATGTATAATATGTATCGTTTTCACCACGGATGGTGCGCACAACGTAATCAACATCAAAATACTGATATGTACCGTCTTTTTCGTTATATTTGGTGACCAGTTTAGCAGAACAAGCACGACGTTGTGGCGTCACGTTGGTAAATACCTCCATTTCCACAACCTCTTCAAATCCAACTATATCCTTTTGATAGTTTTCTTTGGCTAGCTCTGTTAATAATTTTTTAACCGATGGACTCCAACATTCTGGCGCAGGTTCGGAACACCCAACCAGCGCAAACGAGATTAAACATAAAAACAATACACGCAATATTCTCATTCCTTCACCTTTTATTTCATAAAGCGCATGTCTATTCAAACACCTTATCCAATTCTGTTTCTATCGTCCCATTTTGGGCTGCAGGTAACGCATCATACTGTCTAAAATTGTGTTTTTTGATGGTTATATCGCTATCAAATCCCAAAATATAGGCCGTTGAGATTTTATATATGATTTCCGTTGGGGCCAAACCGTATACTTGCTTTTCAAATATATGTTTCAATCTGGCTTTGTCATCTGGGAATAATTTACGCAGTTTCTTACTTTGATACAACCTTTTTACAATTTCGGTTATGTACATTCCAGATTTCATGTATAAGTCTATAAAGGTTTTATCCGGATTATCAAAACAACCTGGATTCTCTTGTTCCAGATAATCAACCATTTCTTTTACAACTTTCTTGGGTGTAAAGATTTGATTGGTTTTCTGTGGTGGTATATAGTCAAAAATGTCTTCTTTGCTGGACTCGTCAAAATAATTCGCCAGTTTTGCTTTCAGATTCAAAAACTCTTTCACTGAATCATTAAAGACAACAGGATCAAACAAATGTCCTTCAAAATGCTTGGTTTCGCCTGTCTCAGAATCTGTATAATCACCACCATCACGCAAGAATCTGAATTGATCTAAGGTAATACTGGTAACGTCTTGGAAAACATCATCTGGGATAATCTGATCGAAGTTTTCCAATGTTGTGTTCTCGTCCCCATAGGCCATAAGGAAAGATGGTATAGTTCTGGAAAATCCACGCAAATGGGCACGGACAGATTCTTCAATACCTTCTTTTTCTTTCTTGCGTTTTTCGGTTTCAACGGTTTTTACTATGGTTTCACCGGCATTTTTTACAACCGTGTCCACACTACCTTTTACCGTATCTATAAATGTTTTATGAATCTTGTTTTTCTGAGAGTCATATTTGGCATTAATTTTTGCTATTTCTGTTTTAGATGATGCCTCTGCTATTTCTTTATTTCGTTCTAATTCATTCTTGTTATTTTCTATTTGATATGCAGAATATGCCTTTATCAAAGCTGTATTTGCATCAGACGTAATTGCCCTGGATACTGCTTGTTGGGCACTTTTACTCATTTCAGTGCCGTATGACTCTTTTGCAGTTTCTACCAAAGATGTTGTAACGGTATCAAAGGCTGCCTTGTACTTTGCAAATTCATCAGGCTCACCAGCTTTTTGTTGATTTATTTCGTCTACTGTATCTAATAAATCTTGACTAAGCCCATATATTTTATCACCAAATACTTCCTGTGCCTGGCCAATAACTATATCTTGTGAAACTTCAACTTCGCCTTCGTCATTAATTGCCAGATTTTCTTTTATTTCTGGAGTTACCAATACTTGTTCTTTTGTTGGTTCCAGTTGCTTTATAACATCTATGATCTCTGTTGGTGCATTGAATATATTACTTATGTTTTGGAACAAGAAATTACTCATAAACCCACGTCTAACGACCTCTTGCGAATGAATCTTGCGTGGGATGGACAATACTTTTTCCGCATCCAACGTTATCATTTCACCTTCTTCGTCTTCACCATATACAGGGAAAAAGTTCAATAATTCGTATACATGTTTCTTTCTTGCTGTAATATCACCTTTGCCAGAAGAAGTATCCGGGCTCAAGTTATTCGCAAATTGTTCTACTATGGTCAAAGTTCTTGCCGGATCAAAATCAAACACATATGCATTTTCTTTTCTATAAAAATCTTTATTTATTTTAAACAAACACGGGTTTTGTGCACGAAAAGCCGCTTGCATATATAGTGCTGGACTTTCAATATTACTTAGCATTAAAACGGCAGTCCATTCTGGCACAGTTATACCTGTTGTTAATTGTCCCACAGATAAAGTTATTGTTTTATCGTGTTCAGCAATTGCTTTTTTTACTCTATCCAAAGATCTTTTGTTTTCTTCATCATCATCTATTCTGCCATTGCCAGCCGCCAAGACAACTTCATATTCACCAAAAACCTCATGATCACGCAGTTTTTTAGCTAATGCTTTTGCACTGTCAACACGATTTAATAACCAAAAAGTATGCCTTAATTCATCACGTAATTCTGGCGTAGAGAATGGAAACCTAGTTTGGTTGATCAACGCATCTAAAAACTTGTCTACTGCCTCTTCATGCTTGAATCTACCATCAGAATTTGTGGCAAAAAATTCGTTCAAATCAAATGCGTACTCTTCATTTTGCCCATCATTATTAAAGTCTGCACCCGTTCTTGCTTTAGCTAATACTATTTCTGACATTTGATAGGTGTATAGATTTAATTGAGGCAAAGATTCATACGGATTTTCTATTCCTAGATTTTTAGAATTTTTATACCATTCTCTTTTTGCTTTCTGTTCATCTGCATAAGTCCAGTTGAATATAGCTTGTTCTTCAAACTTATTATTTGCCAAAGCTTTAAATGTTGTACCAGTCAAATGAAGAGTATATTTACGTTTTATTTGATCAAATGCTATATCAGTCTTATACGTATCTACACCTTCATGGGCTTCATCAATCACTAATATATCCCATTCTAAATCTGCTATTTCTTTTAATTTATTATGTTTTCCTCCAAAGTAAATAGACCCTTTTAAATCTTGCAATGAAACGAACTCTATACAACCTTTATGGTTTGGCTCTGATAAATGTTTATTAATATATACTTCCCTACTCAATACATATTTTTTGCCCTTTAACTCGTCTACCTGACTAACGAAATAGTATCCAGATTCTGTTCCCATAAACTTTACATAATCATCATACCAAGAATTTGCAATAGATGGCCTATTAGTAACAATTAATACTTTTTTTGCACATAATTTTTTGCACAAATCATATGTAGATAATGTTTTTCCAAATCTTGGTTTACAATTCCACAAATACTCTGGTTCAGAGCTTTCTCCATTCGTTCTGAAATAATTATTTGCATAATTTACCGCTTTATATTGTTCTTCACGTAAATTATATGACATAGCAGAACTAGATTCATAAATACCCATGTTATCTCTAAATTTAATAAATCGCTCATGAGAATCTTGTGGACTTATAAAAAACCATTCCGTAAGTTCATTGTGTTTGTTGCCTTCTTGATCTGTATATTCATACGATTCTTGTTGAATATCATCTTTTACCAAATACGCATGAAAGGCTTTGTCATTAAAAGTTTTACCATTTTTAAACACAGCGTCTTCAACCCATTCTGTTATATGTCGTACAGCAAGTGTTTGAATTTGTTCCCTAATACGTGTTTCTACTTCTCGTTCTGTATAACCTATCTTTGTCCAACCATTTTTTGATGGTATATCAGGAGTTGTATAAGCATAACATTTTGGTTCAACTTTTTTACTGGTAGATATATTTAATTTTGTCATTATGCCATCTCCCTTACATGTGTTTCAATAAACTCAATTTCATCTTTATCCAATCCGTATTTTTTATAGAGTTGTAAATCTATTTCATGAATGGATTTTGACCAATCAATATCCGATTTATCTGTAAAATCTTGCAAAGGAACATATTTCCATACAGGTCTAGAATTACTTTGGGTTACTTTTAATATCCCCAACATAGCTCTACAAAATTTTGTTTTTATATATTTCATACAATTTATTGCTAGATTTTTATTGTTAAAATTACCAATTGATAAAAATGTTTGGGTGTGGCCAACAAGTGGTTCGCCAACAAGTGGTGTTGAAAGAACTTCCCCCAAAGCACCAGATCCGTTAGCATTTGGAAGAAAAACTTTATAATTATTAAAATTATTTGGTGCAACAATATATCTTGCATCTATATACATATTAGCCCGTTCATTGTTTTTTCTACCAACAATACAAACTGAATTTGAAAATTTTTTTTCAAAGAAAATCATATTATATAAATTATCTAACACATTAGATTTTAAATCATATTTATGTCCCTTACTTAATAACGCTTCAATATCTGGGTGTTCTTTATGCATAAACTCTGTAAAATGATATGATTCTGCTGCGTATATAATTTCACACATATTTGTTTTAAATTTCGTTTTTACTTTGTTCAAAATAGAATTTAGCTCTTTAAACGATGTAAAAAAACCAATTTTTCCGTATTTAACTTTGCTGTTTCTACAAGTAATAGCAATTCCACCTTTTATATCTGTATTTGCAAATATTTTTTTACTAGCAGGTTCATAATCAAGCACTTTAAAATATTCGTCTTCCAACATTTTTTTATTCCAAATTTTCGGTGTTGAACCAGCATCAAATAAAAATCTTGCGGGGTGGATCATTATTGTAAATTTAGATAATTGATATGCAGATTCTAAAAAATGGTTATATACTGGTGGTGCATAACTTTCATTTTTTCCAATTGTTGCTTCTTGGTACGGAGGGTTTCCTATACAAAAATCAAATTTCATTCTTGATCCTTTTTTATATCTTTGAAATAAACTGGTCGGTTGTTTTCCCAATCCATAATACTACATGGCATGGACAGGGTTGTTTGTAATTCCGTTGTATCAAACAGGTTCCTGTTTGGGTTATCTATGGTGCCGGTTGGCGTGCAATCACTTAATCCATCCATTTGCCAGATGTTCCATGCGATTATTTGGGCTATCTTTTTTTGTTTTTGAATATTTGGTTCACTGCCAAATTTGAATTTATAATTATCAATAAATGTGTACAGCAGGTTTTCACGTGCCAGCAGCAAATTATCCCCCTGGTATTCATAACCGTATGTGCTTTGATATGCTTTTACCACCCAATCAAACCAATACCGCTCTGAATTCATATTTTCATTGATAACACGCAATTTTCTGTCCAGTTGACCGATACGTTGTTCTATGGGTATTATTTTCCCATTTGTTGTGTCGTATGGTGATACCAGGTATGGGGCCTCGCCACATGTAATTTCCAGGCGTTTTGATAATACATATTTGTGCCATTGATTTGATCCGGATGGGAATATTGGTTCGTTTGTTGCCAGCCAGGTATGATCATCGTTAACGTTGTTGAAAACATTTGACCGCCCAAACCATTCTTCGTCACAATAATTATTCATTTCATTGCATATCCATGATGGGGTAAAGACCTCGGCATGGGTGCGTGTGCGTTCTTTTTGATAACACTTTTCTTTCAAAATACGTGGTTGAATCAGGTTTTTGTTTTTATGTCTGGCAATCAAATCACGGGTAATTTGACACCCAGATTTATATTTACAACCATAACCAGAATAATCATCACATGCCCACAGGATGTTTCGACCTGTGCTCTTGTCTTGCAACAATATATCCAAAATATCTTTATGTAAATCCCGTTCAATAATATCAATGGCAGCAATATCACAATTAGCATCCATTTCTGGAATTTTACATTTTTTAATATTCTTTTGGTCAAGTACTGCCACGATAATAGAATCCTTTCATTTACAAAAAACTTAGCCCAAAATAAGGGATAAAGTCAAGAGAACAATACTGCTTCACTTTGAACTTTGACAGATCGTTTACAAATGGGTATGGCCTCATGGAGATAGGGTTGCTTTTTCCCGGTGGTTTTGCAACCAAAATTGAAAAAAATCCAAATTTATACCACACTGGAAATTTACAACATCTAAAACAGTACAACAATTGGACACTATTGTCGAAAGTCGCATAAATTCGCCGCTTTTCGTTGTGTATATTAACTTGACAGTAGATGAATGTTCTTTTATAACATCTTTGTAATAAAAATAGATATTTGGGCGTTTGTATAAACTAAAGGATGAAGCATGGCAATAAAATTTGAATGGAGCGGATCGGATGTGCTTATAAAAACAATTACAGGCAACCAACTATATACAATCAGACAAGCCCGCGATGCATACCATGATGGATCTGATATTGTGGTCATTTCTAGTACTATGAGCCAAATTAGGTTTACAAAAGACGGAATAAGAAAATTTGAATAATCAAAATTGACCAAGCAAGAATCAGATTACAGGATTATTTTTAGAAACATTACCCATTAATAAATCTACTAATTGCAAATCATCTTGGGTCATCTGCGTTTCACTTGCTCCTGCGTTTATACATTTCCAATAATCCTTGGCTAATTTATATGCTAAATCTTTTATTTGCTGAAAATTTATATCTCTTAGTCCTAACACATGTTCTCTAATATCTAATGATATCTTTAAACACCCTTGAATAACAAACATAAAATCTTTGCAATAACATTTTGGTTCATCAACATTGTCATAGATATTATGGCATAAAACATCTCTCATATTTTTCAGCCTAATTGAATATTCTGATGCAAATAGTTCCTGTAACCTGTCTGTAAAAATGTGTTTTATTATGTCTCTGTCATTCTTGTTATCACAAAATTCTGGATGATTCATTATTTTACTAATAGAAAACATTGTTATTTTATCACCATGCGCTGGTTCTATAAGTTTTTTTGTAGCAATAATTAAGCGCTCTCTAATAGAATAAAACGTATACCTAAACACAAAACAATCTTGACGTGTACTCAATTCGCTATTATAAGAAGTTAGATAAATATAACTGTCAATATATGCACTTGTTGCTTTCTCAAACAGATTTGAAACTAGGACCTTTAACTTTTCTTTATTTTTCGGTTTTAACTCCATAATACTTTATCCTATACTATTTATTCAAAATGTAAAACACACCCTTGGTGGAACCTTGTTTTTTTAAGTAACCCTTTTTTACCAGGACTTGGACCGCCTTACGGACTGTTTCTGGGTTCTTGCCGGTGGCTGTCACAATCTCTGGCATGGCCATTTCTGGTTTATTGGCAAACAACCCCAAAATCATCATATGGGTTGCAGATAGTTTGTCACTTCCTGCTTTTTTCAGTTTCTTGATCTTGTCTTCCAAATGTCTTTTCTGTTTTACCAACGATGAGATAAAGAATGTCAGCCACGGTTCGTAATTCACATTGTCCTTCCAGATGGTTTTCTGGGTTCCACGTAATGCACGATAATATGCGTCTTTACTGGCCTCTATAATCGACTCCATCGACGCGTATGGCATATAACCATAACCGCTTTTTAGCAAAAGCATCACAGTCAAAGCACGTGACATTCTACCATTACCATCTGTAAACGGGTGGATTGATAAAAAGTGCACTACAAATACGCCTATTGTGATAATAGGATGAAAATATTTATCTTCCAGAGTGTTATTGGTCCATTTAATTGTCTCTTCCATCAGGCGTGGCGTATCAAATGGTGTTGCCGTTTCAAAGATAGAACCAATTTCATTACCACCTGCATCAAAAGCAGCCACACGATTGGAGTCTTTCTTATATTCGCCACGGTGACGTTCATCCTTGTCAGAATACGCCAATAAAGTTTTGTGCAACTGTTTGATATAGTTTTCCGTCAGAGGAATGTCTTTGTAATTGTCGAAAATTGTGGTCAACAGGTCAGAATAACCGGCAACTTCCTGTTCATCACGGGTTGTAAATGATTTTTTATCAATGTGACTAAACAGTGCCTCAATCTGTTCATCGGTCATCTTGTTTCCCTCTATACGGTTAGACGACCCAACAGATTCAATTGTTGCGATACGCTTCATAACCTTCAATTCATCCGGGGAAGGACGATCAACCCCACCGGACCACAGGCTGTTGAACTTATCAATTTCGGAAATCCCATTGAGCATTTCTGCTGTAATAACTATGTCACGATTGCTTATCATGTATTTACCTCTATATTTTTACCAAATATTACCAGAAAAAACCAAAAAGTCAAGAAAACCTACCAAATATTCCCAGATATTACCAAATAAAGGCGTTTTATACCAGAAAAACATTACTACATTGCGACTCTCCCAGCGCACAGAATTATTGATTTGCACAGTTCTATTATATATAAATTACAAAGGATCAATTATGCAAAAACAAAATTCATACGACATGCATTATAGACTCAGATACGATACAGTAGAAATTACAACTCCAAGAAAAAAAGACAAATTATACTTCCCTAATTCTCGTTCAGCTAAACACACAAAATTTGGAATAGAAATTGAACCCATCTCAGGCACTAAGTATACAGTTGATGAATGGGGAATTCGGCATTGGTAAAGTTTCTGGTCGCACATCAAAGTTCATATTCTGATATTTTTTATTGTTTTTTTAGAGTGTTTATGATAGTATCCACTTTGAGGCAACAAAAAGAATAAAACGAGTAATGAACAGATGCGGCAACCTCAAGCATTCTGGGCATTCTAAGCAATCTGAATCTATAAGCTATCTGTTTTCCAGTTGCCCGAGCCACGAATTCCAAGGGATTCAGCAGAATCCCTTTTCTTTTTACTTTGGTGTTTGCTACCTATTTGCTACCAAAAACAACTATTTTTGTTATGTAAAAGTCTTGAATATTGAGTACTATCTAGTATGATACAAGCTAAGGAAAACAAAGGATTTGCATGTTCGATATAGAAATTTTAGATACTTGTACATTACAACAAGCTTGCGAATGGATCGCTTTTGGTTGGGAACCAATGCCACCAAAATACAAGGCGTACTGCAACCATATAAGACCACACAACCCAAACGATATATTGTCACTAGATTCTTTTTTTGAAACCCCACCAGAACCCACATATAAATGGGATAAATATAGTGGCGACATGCACCGTGCATGTTCCAAACTAACTATAGCATTGTTACAAAAAGAGATTATAGCGTACGGTAATCAAAAAGCTTATAAAAAGTATTTTCCTTCAGCAGAAAAACAAGCAATTAATTTTGGAAACGACGATGTATTGGATTATCAACACAATCAAATAAAAGTGGAACTTTTAGGGAAAATCAGCCCAAACGATTTATTAATTGAAGAAAATATAGAAATAAATTTCAACCAACTAAAGAGAGTTTTCCCACACGAAGGACAAGAGCAATCTCGTAAAACATTCAAATTAACATATGAAGAAGATGATTCTGTATATTTATACACAGGAAACCTACAAAAAACTCTTATAAAAAAGTTTGCTAAGAACGACAATAAAAGCAAAGAAGTCATAAAATACATCATGCAGCACCCTAGCAAACTCATAACTCGTGACGAGATAATACAATGCGGCATCAAAGGGTTTGATAAGGCAGATCGTATTGACAATATATTAAAAAATGCGTTTGCCAACTTGAATATTTATAAATGTTTTTTCAAAAACCCAAAAACAGCAAGTGTAGAATTTGTAGAACAAATAACAACTTTAGATATTGATTCGGCCGAAATAGATATGATTGTTATTAAATAAAACGTGTAGAAAATACTATTCTACCCTACATTTATGTATATGAAATCACTCACAACACGTCTTTATGGTGTGTTTTTTGTATATAAAAACGATCACACCCAGTTATTCCGTGATTTGTGAAGCTTTTTGATCCCCACGTTGTTATTGTGATTATGAAAGTTAAACAGCACGTTTAACCATTAATCACAATACAGATGGAGCAAGCTATGATAAGTACAAAAATATTGATGACGCAAAAAGAAGCCGCAGAGTATTTAGGTACAACTGTTGGCACATTGAACACCTGGAGACATTACGGCAAGGACAATATCCCCTTTGTACGCTGGGGAAATCGTATTCGTTACCGGAAAGAAGACCTGGATACGTGGATTATGAACCAGATCGTACACCCCAACAACTAATAAAATATTTCCACAAAAATCAATCCATATACGCACGTGCGCAAAACAAAGGAAGTAAAACATGAAAGAAGAAAGAGATTTATATCAAAAATACGCAGATATGATGGCCGAAGAAAACGGCGATTATTACAACACAGAAGCCTTTGCTAAACATTTAGCAAATAGCCCAGTTTGGGAAACAGTTGATAAATTAGCGGGATACGAAGAAAAACTATTACAACGTGCTTTACAAGAAATAAAAACGAAAAAAGAGTGGCAAGATTTAGAGGCAGAAGACATGAGGCCAAAAGCTATTGGCGTTAGACCGCACACATCGGCTTTCGAATTACTTGACCGCTACAAAAACAGGATCCAGCGCACTTACAGAGTTGAAGAATGGTTTCTAAAAAAAATTGCTGAATGTGATAAAATAATTGCAGAAACAAATACATGGCGAACCAACAGCAAAAGGAAAGCCAATAAATTGAAACATTGGCGTGGTGAACGAGTCGAGTTTTATAGAAAATACAGATATCATATTGATCAAAGCAACAGATATGAACGATTAATCTACAAATGGGCCAGTATTTGCGAGCTGATTAAACAAGCCGATACTGCTAAAGAGATTGAGGCAGAAAAACAAGGTGTCGGAAACAAATATGGCTATAACCCATTTATGCAATCCCGCGAAACCGCCACTGATGTATTCACAGATGACGAGGATTAAATATGACAGTATATGCCTATTTAAGGGTCAGTACAGATGCCCAAGATACAGAGAACCAGCGCATTGGCGTGAACAACAAAGCCCTTGCGCTGGGCATCGCCATAGACAAATACATTATTGACGACGGAGTATCTGGTACCAAGGAACCAGAAAAACGTGCGTTGGGCGGGATATTGCGCAAATTAAAAGCTGGCGACATCATCATTTGCAGCGAAATATCCCGTCTTGGACGTAAATTGTTCATGATAATGGAAATACTACAAAAATGTATGAATTGCGGAGCAAAATTATACACAGTAAAAGATAATTACGAACTGGGGGACAACATCCAATCAAAATGCCTTGCTTTCGCTTTTGGGCTATCTGCCGAAATTGAACGAGATTTAATCAGCCAGCGCACAAAAGAAGCCATGGCACGTCGTAGAGCTTGCGGTTTACATACAGGTAGAAAGCCCGGAGCAAAGAACTTTCACCGTAAATTAGATGGCAAAGCACCAATTATTCAAAAACTATTATCCGATGGCATTTCTCGTAGGCAAATAGCTAAAAAATTAAAGGTTGCTCCCACGACTATCAATACTTTTGTTAATAACCTTTAACCTTTTTTATCGAGGGGCAATATTGTTCAATCTACTTTGTTTTTTAGTGTTAAAATGGTCTTGATATTATAGGATAAAATGTGTATATTGTTGCCATAGAATTGAACTGTTTTAGGGCTGAACAAATAAGGGCACAACTATGGCTAATTTATCTAAGATCAAACGTGACAGAATGATAGAATTTCTGGAACAACTAAAAAAGCAACATTCTGATGACGCATCTATTCGTGCCTTTAATGAGATAGAAAACCAATTAAGAGATAAAAAATACGGGCTTGTTTGGGAAGAACATTCCGAACAAGTTGATGATACATTAAAAGAAAACATCCCCGTATTAGTGGCTGATGAAGAACGACGTTTGTGTAAAGATAAATCTTTGCTTTGGAATTTCATTATCGAAGGCGACAATTTGCAAGCATTATATCTACTAGAAAAAACCCATAAGGGCAAAATAGATTGTATTTATATTGATCCACCATATAACACAGGTGCACGTGATTGGAAATATAATAACGACTATGTTGATGGTAATGATGTATATCGCCACAGTAAGTGGCTATCAATGATGAAAACACGCCTTACAATAGCAAAAGAATTATTAAATCCGGACAATTCTGTTCTCATATGTACAATTGATGAAAAAGAATATATGCATTTAGCATGTTTGTTAGAAGAACTATTCCCAACCGCAAAAATGCAAATGGTTAGCAGTGTAATCAATGTAAAAGGAGTGGCTAGGGATAAAGAATTTGCAAGAGTTAATGAATACGTATTTTTCATACAAGTGGGGGATGCTTCTGTAGAAAGACTAAATCTACCTTCTGAATGGTTAGGTAACGTCAAATCTTCTGGTCGTGACAAATTGCGATTAGGTTCTTTATTAAGATCCGGCAGTAATAGCGAAAGAAGTCATTCTCCTGGATGTTTTTATCCATTATATTTTTCAAAAGACGGCAAATTCTCACACGCAGGAGAACCTCTTCCTTTAGGGGTATCTACTGACTCAGTCCAGATTCCAGAAGGACTAGTTGCCATATGGCCAATGCATAAAAATGGCTCTGAAGGGGTATGGCAATACTCCAAATCTGGTTTTGAAAAATTACTTAAAGACGGTTTCGTATTTTTTGGAAAGTTAAAAGATAATAAAATTGGCGTATCTTACGCTCCAAAGGGGGTACAAGATAAAATCAAAAAAGGCGAATTCTTAATCAAAGGAACCAGAGAAGACGGTAGCGTAATCATTGATGATTCTGAATATGAAGCTTCATATATACCTGGCAACCAATGGTCAATTCCTTCACATAACGCCACAGAATATGGAACAAAATTAATACAAGACATCCTGCTTAGCAAACGATTTACTTTTCCAAAATCACTATATGCTGTTCATGACGCAGTAAGATTCTTTGTGGCGAGCAAACCAAATGCTATCGTGTTAGATTTCTTCGCTGGTTCTGGCACAACTGGCCATGCTGTTAATCTATTAAATGCCGAAGATAACGGTCATCGTACTTGGATTATGGTTACCAACAATGAAATATCAGAAGCAGAAGCCAAAGAATTTGAACAACAAGGTATAAAAAAAGGCGATAAAGCGTGGGAAGAAAAAGGTATCGCCAAATATGTTACTTGGCCCAGGACTATATGTAGCATAAACGGCGTGGATGTTAATGGCAATGCACTAAAAGGCGATTACATTGGCAGCAACATACCTATGTCGGACGGCTTTAACGCCAATGTTAAATATCTAAAATGCGAATGGACACCAAGAAAACCTCAAGATTATCTGTTAAGTAATGCGCTGGGGTTACACATAAAAGAAATGATCGAATTACAATACGCCATTGAAATTGACAATGTAAAAAATGTACTGATACTGAATAAAGATGATTTCAAGAACATTGCAGATAACAAGGAAACTTTCGAACAGATTGAAAATGTCTGGGTTAACCAAAATATTATCTTTAACTCGACGGAGTTAAAGATTCTTGAATCAAAAAAATACAAATACATCCCCAAAGAATTCTTTGGCCAGGAACTGCGGGAGGCAGCAGAATAATGTTTTTAGGTGATATTATAGATTTTCAAACAACACATATTGAATCTTTATTAAAAAAGTGCGCAGATCACGAAGAAGTTGTTTTATGTGCCCCGACAGGTTCTGGCAAAACAGTAATTGCCAGCAGATTTATTGATGAATATCTGGATGAAAATCCAGACACTGTGTTTTTATGGTTATGTCCCGGTGCCGGTGGTTTGGAAAAGCAATCTCAACAAACATTTGAAGAATTAACATCCGGTATACAAGATGGTGATGTTTACGATTTCATAAATGAACCTAACCCAAGGGGTAAGGTTTATTTTATAAATTGGGATAAAATAAATAAAAAATCAAATGTCGTATTACGTGAGGGCGAACATAAGGATTTGATGACAAAAGTACAAGCATGTCATAACAGTAATATAAATATATTTATGATGATCGATGAAGAACATAAGTACAGAGATACAGCAAACGAATACATAGCAACCATACAACCTGTACATGTTTTAAGAATTTCTGCTACCCCTATTGGTAAAGGCGATGCGGAAGAAAAAATCACGGACGACGAAGTAATTTCTGCAGGACTTATTGCCGCAGGTATATCTATTAACGAAGGTTTGTCTCAAGCCATTCAAGATAATAACAATATAGATGACGACTTACGTTTATTAGAGTTAGCGGACAGCAAACGCAAAGAAGTACAAGCAGAATATAATAAACTTGGTCTTAATATACGTCCTTTGGTTTTAATCCAATTTCCGAATGGTCGTGAGGAATGGATTGAACGTGTAAAAGTTGCCCTTGCTAAAATGGGCTACAGCGAAGAATCTGGATTAGTTACCTCTTGGTTCAGTGGCGACCATCCGGATAATCCGGAAGAAATAACTAAATTAGATGGACAATACGCCTTCTTGTTATTCAAACAAGCAATTGCTACTGGATGGGATTGTCCACGTGCTAAAATATTAGTTAAATTACGTGAAGGCGGCACAGAAAGATTCAATATTCAAACGATTGGACGAATTCGCCGTATGCCACAAAGGCATCACTATGATAATTCAATCATAGATAATTGTTATCTATATACATTAGATAATCAATTCAGTGAAGGCTTGACAAATAGCATATCTGATTCTTTTTATCTGTATCAATACAAAAAGAAAAGTAAAGCCCCTGGTATCCAGCTAGTAAAAGAAACCCTGAATGGGAGTGATAGGTTTGCCGTGGATCCGGAAGCAGTTGTTATGGCGATAAGAAAGGCCATGTTAAAAGAGAGTGATCTGAATAAAAATGGCGTATTAGAAAGAAAAGAATTAGAAATAACAAAAGGTTATGTTTTTGGCACTATTTTAAAAACAACGGCCATTGAGGGCGTGGCCAGAACAACGCACGATATTAAGACCTTAAATTCTGTTTTTGGTGGCGAACATGAAATTGATAATCATGAAGACGGCTTTATTATCAGAGATGCAAAAAGAAAAATCGCCGCCTCAATGGGTATTGATGAAAACATATCAAATAATGCCCTTAGAATTTTGTTCGGTCCGGAAGACAAACAAATGTCACTGCTATCACCCGAGGAACAAAATTTTGAACATAAAAATAAGCTTATTATCGATATGTCTTTGCGGGAATACAATGCATTTTTAGTTAATAACAGAGACAGATTAATAGAAACTTTCACTAATGTTAATAAAACAGAAATCGGCGAATTTAAAGAAACAGAGATCAAAGAATCTGAGTGGGGTATTCCCGTTCAACAATATTATAAACAACACAAAAAAGTACAATCTGTAACCATTTTACAGAAAAATGTGTTTGAAGGTTATGGTGATAATATTTTGATAGAACCCAACCGTACGGCTTCAGAACAAGCATTTGAAAAGTGGTGTGAGACCTATGATGCTGTGAAATTTGTTTATAAAAATGGGGATAAAGGCGATGAATTCTTTAGCATCGTATATCGCAAGGCATTTAGACGTAATCATTTTTATCCCGATTATATAATTGAAACTACAAATGGGGAAATCTGGATTATTGAAGCCAAGGGGGGCATGTCGTCAGATGGCACATCAAAAAACATTGATGAATATGCTAAAAACAAATTTGATGCCCTGAAAACATATGCAAAAAAACATCCGGAAATAAAATGGGGGTTTGTGCGCACTTTCGGCCCACGCTTATACCTAAGTAATACAGAATGGTCTGAGGACATGAGTAACCCGAACATCTGGAAGCCTATTGAGATGTTTATTCCTTAAATTCTAAGGATTTCATGTTCCCCCGGAAAACACCAACTGGAAACAAATCCGGGGGTCCGAGGGCGTTGTTGGCTATATACCGGAATACGAAGTCCGGGCTAACTCAAGACCCCGAAAGTACCGCAGACAATGGCGGGAATCTGGTTGTTATGCAAACCAACAGGGAGGCCAGCCATTTGCCCTCCATCGTAACAATCCTTTCGGATTGCCCAGCAGGTCAGGCCGAAGATTTCTGCAATTCTGCTAGCTTGCTACTAACACTATAAACGCAAGACATTGAAAAATCAAAGAACCTACCCCTTTGGGCACCAATATTTTTGGCAATATGCATGCATGTCGCAGTTGGTGCAGCGTGTCTCGTTCCTTTTTCTCATGGAATAATCTTTTGCTTCAATTTTATGCACAACAGCAGTAACTTCACCAATAGTTTTTGCTATGGCTGATTCATTTCGTGGGAAAGTAACATATGGGACACCATCCTCTGCATTTGTATAGTAGAGATGCATATTATCAACTTTTTCGCCATATTTTTCTTCTACAATATGTGCATAAATTTCCAATTGCCGTTTGTACCGTTTCAACTCATCCTTGCCTTCATCAGAGTTTATATCTGGTTTCTTCTCGGCCTTAAAATCGACAATATCTACATGTCCCGCTTCTTTACGGATCAAATCAATCGTTCCTTTAAGATTATAATCCTTTTCAATAAAAGACACGTCTACTTCTGCTTCCTTAACCCTATCCCAATCGTTTTGTTCACGCTCCGCATAGTTTAGAACCTGTCGTAAAGCATCAAGACGAACGGGTTCACTCAAGAATAAGTGTTCTTTCTTTTTAATATCTTCATAATTCTTATTCAACCAGGTTTTAATATTCTCAGCGGTTACCGCTTTTGTCCGTCCATTTATAATGGCCTTGTGTATATCTTCGATGGTTTGATGAACCAATGTACCAAATATGATGCTGCCTTGGCGAACCGGGGCGAACCCAAGTTCTTTGAAAAACTTATATTGAACAGGACAGTTCTCATACACAAGTATGTGCGATGTAAAAGCATATTCATTTTTGATATTAGTTGGCTTGATTTTCTCAAGTTCAATCCTCGCATATTCAGCCGAAGTAACACTTCTCCAATCTGTAGCTGCACTATATGACTCAATAAATTTTCTGCTTGGTATACGTCGTCCTTGTACTTGTTCTGGGCAACTCAAACACAATAAATTCTGTGCACGAGAATACGCAGTATAGTAAAGGCGCATAAAATCAAAGTTTTTTGTTTTCTCTATAGGTTCAAACGGCTTTTTATGATAAAATTCGCTTTGTAGAATTTCATCAAGTTCTGTATATTGTTTGCGTGGCGATTCCCACAAAGAACACACAAACACGACGGGGAACTGCAAACCTTTAGATTGATGTATCGTCATAAACGACACAAAACCAGAGGGTGCATACTCTGATTCGTCTTCGTACTCTTCAATGCCGCCCCCATACAGAAAACACAAATAATTCACATAGAATTTCTTTAGTGCAGACCCAATATTCTTTGCCGTAAAAACGTTTATATTTTCAAGGTATTCAAATTTGGTCAGCATTTGAGTAAATCTGGCAAGATTTCTGGCTGGACGTCCATCATGGATATTTGCCACGGCATTATCACCCAAGTATTTTGCAAACACATCAAACTGAAACAGTTTGTAAAACAAACCTGATAAAGCATAATCCAATGAATGTTTTTCAAGTGCTGCATGTTTTTGTATCCGTTCATGCACAAAGTCACGCAATTTACCATCCTTGCTCATGGCGTCTTTAAACTTAATTATGCAAGATTCTATGTATCTTTTATAATCGATATCAAATTCATTTTCTTCAAAATAATTGTAATAAAGCACACATATTGCACCAACTGCTAACTGTATTTCCTCGCGCTGAAAGAAAAGGTTTGAACGGGGCGAATAGACGTGAATTTTTTTACTTTCCAGATAATTTGACAATTCAATAGCATGTGGATTTCGAACAGAACGAAATAAAAAAACGACCTGATTCAAGTCAGTAATAATTCCACACCGCTGCATGTCTTTGAGAAATTCTACAATTTCTTCGCACCAAGCAGAGGATCCTGTAGCAGAGACTCTCAAAACGGATGGATATTCTCGGTGTTGTACTTCTGTGTCAGGATCTGCGACAACCATTTTGTCAAATCGATACTGTTCACCTGGGGTTTCACCGGTCCAATCCTGCTGTTTCATCCAATTATTATAAAAATCGATTATGCCAGAATGAGAGCGATAGTTTTTTGTAAGTTCTATACGAGTACAGTGATCAAAATTATGCTCAAATTCAAGGATATTACGAATTGTTGCCCCACGGAACCGATACAAACCCTGATCATCATCACCCACAACACAAATATTTTGTTCAGGGTTAAGCATTTTCAAAATGATACGTTCTTGAATAGAATTAGTGTCTTGATATTCGTCAATCATAAAATATTTGTACCTTGTACGTAAAATCTCAAGAACATCAGGATTATTTTCAAGCAACATCAAAAGTTCATATTGGATCTTGGAAAAATCCAGCGCATTTTGTTCTTCCAACAATTCTTCGTACGCTCTATATATGGCGGCCAAATTATGAACCGCAGGAATTGTGCTTTTCTCTAAATCAGAAACGGATAGAGCTTCTTCAGAGACTTTATTAACCCAAGATGCAATAGTTCCTGCCTGCTTCCACAATCCCCCCGAACCAATAACCGATGCGGTATCATCAAGACTACGGAATTTGTATATATTCTTGTAAATCATATATTGTTGATCAAACTGATCCCAAATACTATAATTGCGTTTTAATCTGGTACAATCTCTAAATTCTTCAAGTATGTTTAAAAAGATGGAATGTAAGGTCCCGACACAGAGATCATTTATATTTACTTTTAGTTTGGCTTCATAAACCCGATTAGAAATACGAGTAATAAGCTCTCTGGCGGCTTTTTCCGTAAAAGTTGCAATAAAGATATTTTCTGGTGTGGCCAGTTCGTCCGCTAAAAGGTGATATACACGCTCAACCAACGTAAATGTTTTACCAGAACCGGGTCCGGCTATAATAAGCACAGGGCCACTAATAGTATCAATTGCCCGTTGCTGATCTTCATTCGGCGGCAGTCTTTTGGACATCGTCTCCCCCCTTTTTCAATAAGAATTTTACCAGTTTTTACAAAACAAATCAACGCTAACATACTTGACAAAAAGCCGATTGGTATTGAAATTGTAAAAAAAAGTCCTATATCAACGTAATGGGGCGTGGTGCCCAGAACAAGGGGGTGTAAGAAATGAGTGAGGATATGAATAAGTTTTACGGGTCTCTCCGTGATGAGAATGACTACGAATATGGTCATGGGAAGAAACATCTTGAAAGATTGTCTGGTTTATATACAGACGATTGTCACTTTATTTACGAAATTTTACAAAACGCAGAAGATGCCAAAGCTTCTGAGGTAAAGTTTGTATTATATAGAGATAGACTTGAAATATTCCATAATGGTGAAGCCTTTAATGAAAAAAATGTTAGAGCTATCACACAAATTGCCGAAAGCACCAAAGAAGACGAGCTGAATAAAGTCGGAAAGTTTGGGTTGGGATTCAAATCTGTTTATTCGGTTACAAATGAACCAGAAATCCATTCTGGTGATTATGATTTCAAAATAGCAGAATTTATACGACCTTATCCTGTTGCACACAAAGATGTTCCAGCACCATATACCACATTATTCATACTCCCGTTCAAAAGCGAAAAGAAAGAGCATGTCTATGATAAATTGGGACACAAGTTTCAAGATTTAGAACTAAAAACAGTTTTGTTCCTTTCTAACATAAAATCAATATGTTGGGAAATTGATGAAGATGACCAAAGTTTCTATAAAAAGTCTGGGACATACCTCAAAGAAGATGCCACAGATAAAAAAACGGGATTCAAGCGAGTAACATGTTTGTCTGATACGTCTTCAGTGCCAGATCAATGGTTCGTGTTTTCAAAAGGTAGTAAGGAAGAGGCCTTCATAGAGATCGCTTTCAAATACGATGAAGAAAAGAAACAAATTGTACCAGCAAATAATACTGATCTTGTGGTATTGTTTCCAACCGAAAAAGAAACGGGCCTTAATTTTGTTATAAACGGAAACTTTCAAACGACACCAGCCCGAGATAATGTTCCACCAGAAGAAGAACATAACAAAAAGTTGATCGGATGTGTTCAGGAGTTGTTGAAAAAAATTATACCTGAGATGAGGGACAAGGGGTTGATGGATGTATCATTAATGAAGACTTTGCCAACAGATAAAAGACAATTTGAATCAGACAAAAGAGCATTCTTCAAACCGATTTATGACACAGTAAAAGAATTATTCAAAACCCAGAACTTGATTCCTACAACAGAAAAAGCGGTTTATGCCAAAGCTGGTGATTTAGCTGCGGCCACTAGTAGTGATCTGACTGAAATATATACGCCATACCAAAAAAAATGGCTTATAACTACTATCACCAGAAATAACAAGAACAGTGATTTGTTTTACTACCTTACTGAAGAATTGAATATACCTGTTATTAGTCCACAACAGTTTTGTGAAGACTATCTGTCTAAGGAATACTTA
>JAKSSZ010000010.1 GCA_024402835.1 Alphaproteobacteria bacterium
TGGCTTTATTACAACAAGTGCGCAAGCCGGCTTGAATCGAATTTATTCTGGTAAAGATTTTATTGGAATTGGATTTGTAAAAGATGGTTTGCTTAAACCAAAAAGAATAATATAAAGGAAAAATACAATGTCCATAACAAAAGAGAAAAAAAGCGAATTAATCGCTACATTTAAAACAACAGAACACGATAACGGTGGTTCAGCGGCTTCCCAAGTTGCTATTTTAACAGAACGTATCCGTAATTTAACAGAACACATGAAAGAAAATCATAATGATAAACATTCTAAACGTGGCTTGTTATTAATGGTAAATCGCCGTAAGAAATTATTGGCTTACATTAAAAATAAAAGTGTTTCTGAATATGAAGAGTTAATTAAAAAATTGGGTCTTCGTAAATAAAAAAATACCGACAATATGTCGGTATTTTTTATAAAATGACAATCTTTACTTTCCTAAACACAATTGGGAAAATGTTGCATCTGCAATTTCTTTTGTTGTAATAACACCCAAAATTTTACCGATATAATCTGCGCTATATTTTAAATGTTCTGCAAATATATCATAATTTTGTGAATCTTCTGTTATTGCTAATTCTAATTCATGGATTGCATTTTGTAATAATTCAAAAGTTCTTTCGTTTATGGCAACTGTGCTTTCTGAATTATCCATTAAATTATGCATATTTTGTTTTATTATATCTAACAATTTATCAAACCCTGTGCCATTTTTTACAGAAGTATAAACGACATTTGTATTTGTCGTATCTGATAATAAATCTGATTTATTTACAATTATTATTTCATTTGAATCTATGTTTTCCGGAACAGAATTATAAACATGCAAAATTAAATCTGCGTTTTCTATTTCATTATATGTTCTTTCTATACCCATTTGTTCTATGGTATCTGCTGTTTCGCGTAATCCGGCAGTATCGGATAAATTGACCAAATAACCATCTATGTCTATTTGCGTTGATACAACGTCGCGTGTTGTTCCGGCAATATCGGAAACTATTGCACGATTTTGACCGACTAATTTATTAAATATAGACGATTTTCCAACATTTGTTTCGCCAACTAATACTATATTAAAACCATTACGCAAAGCGCTTGTCCCACGATAGCCCGCAATGGCTGTTTTTAATTCATTTAATAATGTTGTTGTTTTCTGTATTATTGTTTGTTCTATGTTTTTTGGTAAATCATCGCTATCATAATCTAAAATTGCAGCAGAATACGCAGATATTTCTATCATTTGATTTCGCCATGAATTATAAATCTTTTCATCACCACCGGTCATAGATTTTAATGCAGATAATCTTTGTTTATCTGTTTGTGCATTTAGCAACGCAATCAAACCATCAACATTTGTTAAATCAATTTTGTTGTTTTCAAAAGCCCGTCTGGAAAACTCCCCGCGTTGTGCAATTCTGCAATTATGTTCGCGCAAGAAACTAAAAATTTTGTCTATTACGGCTGGCGCCCCATGTGAATGAATTTCTATGATATCTTCGCCAGTAAAAGAATTAGGCGATTGAAAAAATATAGCAATACATTGGTCTATTAAATCGCCGCTATCATCAGTAAAGTTTGTAAAATAAGCATGACGTGAATCTATTTTTACTTTATTCACAATTCTGGAAAACAATTTTTGTAATGTTGAACCACTTACCCGAATAACAGCAACCCCAGATTTACCGATACCACTGGATAAAGCAAAAATATTGTCGTTTGTCATTATTTACTCGTTATTTCTTTTAACGCCAAAGGAACCAATTTAGACAAATCTAAATCTGGATTTTGTGCAACCAAATGCTGGGCCATATCTATAATGTCCATACGATGATAACCTAAACTTTCCAAAGCAGATAATAAATCTGGCAAAACACCTGTTGATTCGGTTGTTTCAAATGACACAGAGCCAACTTTGCTTTTTAATTCCAATATTATTTTTTCTGCTACCTTTTTACCAACACCGGGGGTCATAGCAATTGTTTTTGCATCACCTGTTGATATGGCTGTCAATAATGTATCTGTTTTTATTGTTGCCATAACAGCCAATGCCACCTTTGGGCCAACGCCGGAAACACTTGTTAATTGATTGAATAAACCTTGGGCTGATACGGTTGAAAAACCGAATAATCGTATTGAATCTTCACGAACAATTGTTTCTATCCACAGTGCTATATTTTCTTTCAATGAAAATATTTCGGGTGTATAAACTTTATAACCAACCCCGTTTACCATTAAAATAATAAATCCGTCGCCGATATAATCAACAACTCCTTGCAATTTTCCAATCATTTGTTATCCTTTAACTGTATTTTAATCTAATTAAATCAAAAGGTCAAATATGAGTGGACACAGTAAATGGCACAACATACAGCACAAAAAAGGGCTGGTTGATGCGGCACGTAGTGGTTTATTTACAAAACTTGCACGTGAAATAACAATGGCGGCAAAATTGGGGGATAAAAATCCAGAAAACAACCCCAGATTACGTTTAGCAATTTTACAAGCACGTAAAAATTCTATGCCAAATGATAACATTAAACGCGCTATTGACAAGGCATCTGGTTCAAATACAGAAAACTTTGTAGCCGTTCGTTACGAAGGGTACGGTCCAAATGCGGTTCCAGTTATTGTTGAAGCATTAACAGATAATCCACGCAGAACAGTTCCGGAAATCCGTAATATTTTTGCTAAAAATGGTGGTAATATGGGCGAAGAAGGTTCTGTTGTCTTTATGTTTTCACATGTTGGTCAAATTATGTATCCTGCATCTATTGGCAAAACCGAAGATGAAATGATGGAAATAATTATGGAATTTGATGTTGATAATCTTGAATCGTCCGAGGAAGGTTTTATTATCACAACAAAACCAGAAAACTTTATGACAATACAAAAGGCGTTGTCTGATAAACTTGGCGAACCAGATAGTGCGGAATTAACATGGGTTCCAAATATGCCAATAGATTTAGATGATGAAGCGTATGCAAAAATAGAAAAATTAGTTGATGCTTTGGATGATAATGATGATGTCCAAAAAGTATTTACGGCAGCAAACTAATAAAAAAGAAAAATATATAAAAAAGCCGGTAAAAACCGGCTTTTTATTTTGTATTTAAATTAATCGCGCACATCTGTAAAAGCCGCTTTTTTACCGGTTTCTGAAATTATATATATTGCTTCGTATTGTGCAGCATGAATTTTTCCATCTTCATACAATATTTTTGTTTCACAATGACGAGAATTTTTCTTGTTTAATGCTGGAACTTCAATAATTTCATTAATTTGTTTAGCTTTAAATGTTGTTTTGTTACCAAACAACGGAGAATTTACATCGTTGTTTGTTTCGGTCCATGTTAATGCCAACAATTCTTGTTTTATATTTTTATCCCAACATTTTGGCGCATCAACTTTATTACAAGCCGAAACACATAATGCTAAAAGCAATAAATAAAATGGTTTCATTCTCTCTCCCTTTCTTTTTTATTGGTTTGCTGGTGCTGGGGTTGCAGATTGTTTCTTTTGATTGTTTTCATACAAAGCGGTGAAATCAAAGAATTGCATATTAAATGGAGACATTCCCGATTCGCTGGTCAATCTTGTAACAAGTGCGCGAACAGCTGGGAACAATAATGTTGGAACATCTATTAACAATATTCTTTTCAAAGATTCTTCATCTTTTTCTTCACATTGAACCAAACCAGAATAAGTAGATTCTATTAAAAAGATTGTTTTATCTAATTTTTCTAATTTTGAATGAACTTTTGTAATCAAATCTACCATATATACATTATTTTCAGATGCTTTTATATTTATACTTACATCCATTTTTACAGCGGCTTGGTTGTTTTCGCTGTCTTGTTTGAAAAATAATTCTGGTACATTTGGACTTTCAAAAGAAATGTCTTTTACGAATTGAGAAATAATATTAAACTTTTGCATTCAGTTGCTCCTTTTTTTATAGCTAAGTTTATGATAATATAGCATATATAATAAATGTATTACAAGCAAGGGTTTTATAAAATGTCTAAATTTAACACTATTATGAAGTTTTTGGGATTATTTGTTATAACGGGCGTAATAACTGGTTGTGATTTATCAACACCAATGCATGTTGGAAACAACTCTAAAACACCATCTAATTTACATGCTGTTAGTTTTAGTTCTTTACCAGATTGGAAAAATGATGATGTAAGATATGCCTTGCAAGCATTTCGTAATACATGTAAAGCAAAAATCAATTTTGGCGGGTTGGTTGTTCCAGATGCAGAATTATTACAAGAAAAATGTAATCTGCTTCCAAATGCTTCCGCTGATATTGCAACGGTTCGTGCATGGTTTGAATCGCATTTTCAACCATACCAAGTTTATAATGAAAATGGTGATAATACTGGTGTTTATACCGGCTATTATTCCCCGGTAATAAATGGTTGCAGAAATCAAACCTCTGTTTGTAATGAACCAATTATGGCAACACCGCAAAATAAAAGTTTCAAAGGTATAGATAAAAAAACAATTGTTGCTAATAAAATTGGCCGTGTTTTATATTGGGCAAATATAGTGGATGTCCAAAATTTACAGATTCAGGGTTCTGGTATGTTAAAACTAGAAGACGGAACAATGGTAAAATTAAATTTTTCAGCCGTAAATGATATGCCATTTAAATCTATTGGCGCACAATTACAAGAAAGAAAAATAAAGCCAGCTGGAGGATATTCTGCTGATGCTGTATGGGAATATTTGAAACAAAATCCAACATTGGCAAAAGAAGTTATATATAACAACCCCAGATATGTTTATTTTTATGAAAGCCCACAACAAAGTGTTATTGGTAAATTGGGAACTCCTTTGTCAAAAATTCGTAGTATAGCCGTTGATGATTCTATATATACTGTTGGTTTGCCGGTTTATATAAATACAACATTATCAAATGGACAAAGTTTTAACAGATTGATGATTGCCCAAGATACAGGTGGCGCAATAAAGGGTTGGATACGTGCAGATATCTTTTTTGGAACGGGCGATGAAGCATATAAAGTTGCGCACGGTCAATATTCCAAAGGAAAAATGTTTGTTTTAATGCCAAAAGAATATACTTATGTCAAACCAACAAAATAATATGTTTAATAAATTAAAAAAAAGAAAAGCAAAACCACAAACAATAGCAAGCGCTTTCGGTGATTTATTACATATTATGAAAGTGCGCGTATCCGATAGCGATTTAATAAATAATTGGGAAACAATCGTTGGCTCTGAAATATCTGCTATTGCAAAAGTATTATGTGTTAAAACAACAAAAGACAACAGATTTAATGTTGTGTTGCAACCTGTGACTCCTGCTTTTGCTCTTGAATTGTCTTATCATGTCCAAGAATGTATTGAAAAAATAAATCATTATTACAGACAAGATATCGTGGCTAAAATAACTATAAGGAAATAAAATTGTCCAGTCCAAAAAGAATTATTGGCATAGACCCCGGATTATTACATACCGGTTGGGCAGTCATAGATTGTGCAGGTTCCCAAAGAAATTATATTGCAAGTGGTGTTATTTTACCGCCAACAAAAATACCATTTGCAGAAAGATTGGCTTTTATATTTAATAATGTTTCAGATTTGTGCAACGAATACAAACCAGATGAATGTGGAATCGAAGTTATATTTGTAAATAAAAACGCAAAAACAACATTATTGCTGGGGCAGGCACGTGCATCTGCTATGACGGCCATAGCGGTCAATGGAATACCTGTATTTGAATACGAACCAAATAAAGTAAAAAAAACATTAACATCTGCGGGACATGCAGACAAAGAACAAATTTACAGAATGCTTAAAATATTGCTTCCAAAAGCAAACCCAAAAACAGCAGATGAAAGTGATGCCATAGCCATAGCACTTACACACGCAAACACATCAAGATTTTAAATTTTATTTATTAAAGTATTTTTTTAATACTTCGTATGCATTTGTAATTTTTTTAAATATCACTGAATTTTTGTCTTTCGTTATGTCGGGATGATATTTTTTTGCAAGAGTTCTGTATTTTGCCCCAACCTCTTTCCATGTGGCGGTTATTGGTAAATCTAAACAACTAAAAGCAGATACAATATTATCTGGCAATTTTTGTGATGTATTCTCTGTTTTTCCGGATACAAAATCTTTCCAAAACTTTTCAAAACTATTGTCTGTATTACTTTTTTTATCTTTCAGTGTTGTTCCAAAAGTATCTTTTTCCCAATCTTCTTCTATTTCTTCGGGGGTCATACCTTCGTAAAAGTTCCATTTTTTATTATATTCTTCGGCATGTTCTTTACAAAACCACCAAAAACTGTTTAATTTATTGTCTTTTGGTAATTTGTATATACCGGCTTTTTTGCACCCTTTGTGATTACATCTTTTGTATAACATTAAATCTCTCCGAAATCTTTATTTTTTGCTAATGGGTGTGCTTTTTCTACCGTTTTTCGTAAAGTTTCGGGAAGAATATGAGTATATATTTGTGTCGTTGATATATCTTCGTGTCCCAACATTGTTTGTATTGCACGTAAATTTGCACCACCTTCAAGTAAATGCGAAGCAAAAGAATGTCTTAAAACGTGTGGGCTTACTCTATCTGGTGATATTCCAGCCAATACAGCGCATTTTTTTAATATTTTAAAAAAACCATCTCTGGTAATATGGCCAGATTTTCCATTTGATGGAAATACGTATTTAGAATCTGTATCGCCACGATATTTTAACCAATTTTGTAAAGATTTTTGTGCAGACTCATGCATAGGAACCAATCTTTCTTTCGCACCTTTCCCGTGTATAAGTAATTTGTCACCCAGATTTGCAGTTAGTGGTAATTCACATAATTCTGATACCCTTAAACCCGAAGCATATAACAATTCAATCATGCACGATAATCTTATAGATGTTTTTATATCCCCCGCCGAAGAGATTAATAAATCTATTTCTTCTACTGATAAACATTTTGGTAATGTTTTATTTTTTTTAGGTAACTCTATATTCATAGCAGGATTAGAAGTTATTATTTTTTCTGACATTAAAAATTTGTAAAAAGACCGAAAAGCACTTGCTTTTCTGGACATGGAAGATGCTTTGCAATCTAAATTTGATAAATACGTTTGTATCGTTTTTGTGTTTTGTTGTAATAAATCCCCCAATGTTTGTTCCGCAATTTTTAAATCAGATGCATAAGCATCTAATGTTTGTTTGCTACAACCTTTTTCAGCAGCCAACGCTTCCAAAAACATATCAATATATTTCATCATGGGAATAATACAACCTCGGTCAATTGGGGTGTTGTTTTAAATGATATTATCATCAAAACAATCAACGCAATTATAATGATATATAATATATATTTTTTATTATTCTTTTTTTTTCTGTAATATCCAGCAATCATATTCACACCTATATTGTATCAAATTTCGTTATAAAGATACCACTTGCAGCTATGATTATAATCTGTGGTGCCACAACTGATAATAATGGTGGTAATGAACCAATTGTTCCCAAAGTCGTAAATAGATTTACAATAAAATATAATATAAAACATGTTAATATACCAAAGCTGAATTTTACGCCGAAACTAAAATTTCTGCGCTGACGTGTTTGTGAAAAAGCAATTCCTAATATGGTCATAGATATCAAAGTCAAAGGCAAAAATAACAAAGTCCAAAATTGAACATTATGCCCCGTTGTAACAACGCCAATAGAATGCATCTTTTTTATAAACGCTGGTAATTTCCAAAAGGAAATCTGATTTGGTTTTAGATAACGATCTAATACTGTTCTAGTTGATAATTTTGTATTTATAGTAATATCTTTTTTTTGATATATTCCATTTGAATCAACAACGCTGCCCGTTTCTATATCTATTTGTCCATCAGATAAAGTTGCCGTAGAACTAGCAATACTTGTTATTAACTTAAATTTGTCGTCTTGTATAAATAAATTTACATCTTTTAATATCATATTTGTATTTTTCATGGACATGTTTTTAGCATTTATTGTTAAAAATCCATTTTCGGTAGATTCTCTTAACCAAATTGTATTATCTATCATTGTTAAATTATCAGAATTTATATCTTTGATATTAGATTTAACCGTATATGGATTTACAATAGTTGTTGTTATCACACCAATAATACAAGCACCCAATATAAAAGATTTTGACATTTTATATGGGGATATACCCGCACTTGATATTATTATGCTTTCTGATGATCTTGTTAAATTGTAAAAAGCAACCAAAGTTCCCATAAATACAGCCAAAGGCAAAAACAAAGGTATGTATTCCAGTAATCTTGTCCAAGAATCATATAATGCGTTTAAAGCGGTGGCATTTGATGGCAAACGTTCTACAAAGGTCACTGCAAATATTATTCCGCACACAGTTAACATAACTATAAGAAAACCCATAAAAAAACGTTTTAATAAAAATCTATCTATAATTTTCAAATTTGTTTACCTTTTTGTGTCTCCACGATTTTTAATTATACCTGGACTAAATGATAATTGCAAAATTAAAATAAATATTTATACTATTGTTATAAATTATAGAGGCAAAAAATGGAAAAAAGACAGATTTCACGAGATGGATTTAACGAACTTGTTAAAGAATTAACAGATTTAAAAGAAAACCAACGTCCAGAAATTTTAAAAGTTGTTCAGTGGGCCCGTTCTTTGGGTGATTTGTCAGAAAACGCAGATTATAGCGCTGCAAAAGAAAAACAATGACAAATAGATAAACGTATTCAATTCATAGAATCTGTAATTGAAAATTGCGATATCATAGATATAGATGAATTAAGTGGCGATAAAATTGCTTTTGGCGCAAAAGTTATTGCCGAAGACGAAGATGGCAACAGAATGCAATGCAGAATTTTATCCGACATAGAATCTGACGGAAAAATGGTTATATCTTGCACGTCGCCGGTTGGAAAAGCATTTATCGGTCATTGTGTTGGTGATACGTGTACGGTGAATTTACCAGCGGGCGAAAAAGAATTTGAAATCATAGACGTAAAGTTCAAGGATTAAAATGCCTATACGGGTATTACCAGATTTTTTAATAAACCAAATAGCAGCGGGCGAAGTCATAGAACGTCCTGCAAGTGTTGTAAAAGAACTTGTTGAAAATGCTTTGGACGCTGGTGCAACACAAATAATCATAGATGCGGTTGATGGTGGACGTACTCTTATATCTGTAATAGACAACGGTCATGGTATGTCAAAGCAAGATTTATCAACCGCTATTCTACGACATGCCACTTCTAAATTACCATCAGATGATTTAACAAATATTTCTTTTATGGGGTTCCGTGGCGAAGCGTTGCCCTCTATTGCGTCTGTGTCATCACTGACAATAGATACTTGCAACGGGAAAGATTCCAATGGTTGGACTTTAATTGCGGACACAAATGAAATAAAACCATCATCTTGGGAAACGGGAACCAGAATTCGTGTGAATAATTTATTTTCCAAAACACCTGCACGCTTAAAGTTCTTGCACACAGACAAAGCAGAATTATTGGCTATCGTTGATACTGTTAAACATCTTGCAATGGCGCGTCCGGATGTCGGTTTTACAATAAATAACAAATGGTATTTTAACAAAGATCAAGATTTACTGGAACGTATAATATCGGTTATGGGCGAAGACACCCGTAATAATATGATAGAAATAGATGCTTTTTCAAAATCTAGCGATATGCACCTTTATGGTTTTATATCTCAACCTACTTTACATCGTGCTTCTTCTACCGACCAATATTTGTTTGTAAATAATCGCCCCGTCAAAGATAAATTATTAATTTCTGCCCTGCGTGCTTCTTATATGGATGTTATGCATGCACGTGAATTTCCATTATGCGCTTTATATCTGGATTTGCCATCACGTAATGTCGATGTTAATGTTTCGCCGGCAAAAACAGATGTTCATTTTTTGGAACCTACGCATATAAGTGGCTTTATAATAAAAAATTTACGTGAAGCATTATCAAAAACATTAAATCAAACTATATCAGATAATATACAAATGGACGTATCTATCCAACCACAACCCCAAACTACATTTTGTGTTTGTGAACCAAAAGTTTCTGTAAAAGATTGGTTTGGTGATTATGGTCCAACGGTGGCAACACAAAAAGATAGCCCAGATATATACCAAGAAACAATAAACGAATTTGATTTACCTTTGGGACGCGTAATTGGACAACTTGGCAATAAATATATTTTGGCAGAAAACAAAGATGGCCTTGTGATTATTGACCAACATGCGGCACATGAAAGAATAACTTATGAAAAATTAAGAACACACAAAATGTTAACACAGCCATTATTGACACCAATAATAGTAAATCTAAAAGCCGAAGATGTAATTGCGGTACTTTCCGCTTCCGAATATCTAAAAAATTGTGGTTTAACCATCGATTCTTTTGGCGATACTGCTATTGCAATTTTTGAAAAACCAGCAGAATGGGATTTGAATTGGGAACAATGTTTAAAAGAAATGGCGGATGAAATAAAAGAATATGGAAATTCTGTTAAATTGTCTGAAAAATTACATTTAAAATTGGCTAATTATGCTTGTCATCATTCTGTTCGTGCTGGACGTAAATTAAATTATCAAGAAATGAATACTTTATTACGTGATATAGAAAAAACAGAGCATGGTTCAGAATGTAATCACGGTCGTCCAGTGTATAAAAAAATAACAATTACAGAATTAGATACTTTATTTGAAAGAATCTAAAAAATATATTGCAATACTCCATTTTATTTTATAATATACCATACGCAAGGCCAGGTGGCAGAGTGGTTATGCAGAGGACTGCAAATCCTTCTATGCCGGTTCGATTCCGACCCTGGCCTCCATCTATAAAATGTTAAATCAACTTACAATCACTAATTTTAGAAATCACTCAAATTCACGCATTAACATCTCAGATAAAAAGCACATTATTATAACTGGACCAAATGAGGCTATTTCAATGCTTGCTGGCGACAGGGGGTTGCGTGGTGTTGATATGCAAACAATTTCTAAATTTGATGGTGATGGTAATTTTTATGTTGTTGTAACAACAGATGATGACTCAACAATAAGTGTGTTTTTTAATTCCAATGATTCCAGTCGTAAAATAAAAATAGATAATGATTATTCATCATTTACAGAAATCGCAAAAAAAGTAAAACTTGTTTGGCTAACCCCACACGAAGATGGTCTTTTTACAGGCCCCGTATCAGATAGACGCAGTTTTTTTGATAGATTGACTGCAAATTTTGAACCAGCACATTTGGGACGATTAAATCGTATCAATAAATTAATGTCGGAAAGAACAGCGGCTCTGAAAACAAGTTTTGATAATACTTGGCTGGATGTTTTGGATAAACAAATATCAGCAACAGCAATTGCTATAAGTTCTAGTCGCATTCGTTATGCTGGTGAATTAAATTATTTTTTTGAAACAGGTGCTGTTTCTGTAAATGGTTTTGTTGAAAATCTTTTGTTAAAAAATACTGGGACAATCGCTGAACAATTGTATTTTGAATATTTACAACAAAATCGAGAATTGATTAATGATAAAATGCTAATAGAAGGCACACATAAATCTGATTTTGGTGTATTTAATAAAGTATTAAAATTGCCGGTGAATATAACAAGTATGGGACAACAAAAATCTATTTTAATAGATTTGATATTGTCTCATTCTAAATTATTAAATATAAAAACAGGTATAAGCCCAATTATATTGCTAGATGAAGCAGTTACATTTTTAGATACAACAGCAAAACAAAATATCTTTAAACAACTGGATGATTGTAATGCACAAATCTTTATTACTGGTATAGATAAAAATATATTCGCAGATATACCAAATGCGTTATTTGTTTCTTGCCAAAATGGTTCTATAAGTAATATAGTGTAATCGGAGAAAAAATATGGCTAAAATAAACTATAACAAATTGTTAGATGATGCATTAAAAAACGTTGTCAAAGAATCGTTATTGTTTGCACAATTTAATGGTTTGGGTGATGATACCAGCTTTTTTATCACTTTCAGAACCCATGATGCCGGTGTTGTATTACCAGATTTTTTGAAAATAAAATACCCAGATACAATGACAATAGCGTTACAATATTCGTATAACAATTTGAATGTTTCTGATAAAGAATTTACTGATTCTTATTTTAAGTACTTCAATAATTTTTGATAAAGAATTTGGTGTTCAATTGACATTTGATGGGCGTCCTTTCTTTATACGTGTTCCTTTTTCTGCGTTGGTAGAATTTAAAGACCCAATTTCTGACTTTATATTACCATTTCGTGAAACACCACGCCCACAACTTGCAAATTCTGATATGGAATTGCCATTGGAAGACAAACAGCAATCTCAACAGCAAAATCCCAAAATTATTTCTATGGATGAATTTAGAAAGAAACAGTTAAAAAATTAAATCGGGCGAACCCGATTTTATCTTTGATTTTGTCGTGTTATTTGGATTTGTGGGGAAATATAAGATCAGTTTAATATTTTATCAACGATATGTTGGCTAGCATCACCACTGAAATAGA
>JAKSSZ010000100.1 GCA_024402835.1 Alphaproteobacteria bacterium
TTGTTTGGCCTTTGATGCAAAAGTGGTTTATAGCATTGTTTGAGGGTGATATTGTATTGAATCATGAATTTTTTATGCATGGGTTGCACACGGTTTTGTTGATTGTTGGAATTTGGTTCGTTTTTGACTGTTTCTGGGCAATTCAAATGTGGGCACGTGGTCATATTAATCCAAAGATTAATAATCAAATATCTGAAGTTTTGACAAATTATGTTCAAAGTCAGTCAATGGCTTTTTGGACAAGTAGAATGTCCGGAAAAGTTTTTGCACAGATTGGTTATGTTGCTACGGGATTTCAAGTTATAGAACATTTTTATAGGATTTTTGGTATATTACTATTTATTTGTATAAATGTGGTATTGTTAATCAATATAAATTTTTATCTATCTATTATTTTTGCTTTTGCTTTTGTTGTTCGTGGAATTTATAGCTGGGGTATGGTAAAACCGTTAAACAAAGCAGCAAAGCAGGCAAGTGATTCAAATAGTTCTTTGTCTGGACATATAATTGATAGTATATCAAATTATTATGTTGTGAAATTATTTGCAGGTCGGAAACGTGAAGAATTATATCTAAAAAAGCCGCGCCAGAAAAGGATACAAGACAGTGTTTTTTCTGCGTACATGCAAAGATTGTTTTTTATTATTCCTGGTTTTTTATGGGATATCTGCATAGGGGCGTTGCTATTTGCTTGTGTGGTTTTGTTTATGCGTGGGGAAATAAAAGTATCAGAAATAGTATTTACAATTGGTGTTTTTTTACAAATTATGGGTGCTATAAATTATATTGTATTTTCAATACCAGATATTGTTGATAAAATAGGAAGTGCAACACATGCATATAAAGAATTAGTTGTTCCATTGGACATTGTTGATAAAGAAAATGCAAAAAGTTTAAAACTAAAACATGGTAAAATAGAATTCAAAAATGTATCTTTTAAATATAAAAATAAACTAGTTTTACGTAATTTGTCTTTCAATGTTAAAGCTGGTGAAAAGGTTGGTATTGTTGGTGCTTCTGGTGCTGGAAAAACAACATTGGTGAATCTTTTGATGCGTTTTTATGAACCAAATAAGGGTGAAATATACATAGATGGGCAAAATATAAATGATGTTTTACAAGAATCTTTACGTGAAAATATCGCTTTTATTCCACAAGAACCAACAATGTTTAATAGAAGTATAAAAGAAAATATTGCCTATGGTAAACAAGGCGCAACAGATAAAGAGATACATTTAGCAGCAAAAGAGGCTGCCGCAGATAAATTTATTCTTTCTACGGAAAAGAAATATGATTCTATGGTTGGTGATAGGGGAATAATATTGTCTGGTGGACAAAAACAACGTATAGCCATAGCTCGAGCTTTTTTAAAAAATGCCCCGATTCTTGTTTTAGACGAAGCAACTTCAGCGCTGGATTCAGAAACAGAATTATCTATTCAAAAATCATTTGATAAGTTATCAAAAGGTCGAACAACAATAGCAATAGCACATAGATTATCAACATTACGAAATATGGATAGAATTATAGTTTTAGATTCTGGACGTGTAGTCGAACAAGGAACTCATAATTCATTAATCCGTAAAAAAGGAATATATGCACGATTGTGGAAAATGCAAAGTGGTGGATTTTTACAAGATGAATCTAAATAAATAAAAAACGCACATAAAGTGCGTTTTTTAATCTCTATCTAATGTTCTTACTTGCTCCATAATTTTGTCTTGCAATACTTTTACGTTACCACCAGCAAATAAACCGCCTTTTGTTTCTTCAGCTGCTTTTTGAATACCGTCAATAGCGCGTTTCTGTTTTTCGGTTGTTCTTTGTAAAACATCAAGTTGACCATTTAAAAGTTGGTTTTTCTTTTGTTCTTGTTGCAATTGCTGTTGTAGCTGTTGAATTTGCTGTTGCATTGTTTGTATTTGTGAATTTTTATTTTGAATAATATTTTCGTTATCGGTCTTTTCTCTATTTAGTTTTTCTATTTCTGTTTGTAATTTTGTTGATTTGGATGCTTTTTCTTCCAAAGACTCTTCAAACTGTGCGATATATGTTGCACCCAAATCGCTTATTTTGTTAAAATTAAATTCTTCTGAAATGCTGTTGAGGATATCTGTATCTTCTGGATATAGTGTTTTCCATTGATGGTATAAATATTGTAAAACAGTATCACAGATATTCTTTATTTTGTTTATATCTGGGTTTGGTTCTGATAATGCCTTTTTTAATTCTTTTTTACTTAATTCAAGGGCATCTCTGGCAATGTCTTTATTACCAGTAAATATAAAAGCATTTATTTTGTCTGCCATTGTCGCATATTCAGAATTTGCAATGCGAACGCTGACATCTTTTCTATCTTGTCCTTGTAACCTATCAACAGTGTATTTTAATAACGCATATATAGTAGGTTTATTTTTTATATTATTATCTAATTGACTTAAAATAAATTTTCTAATATCAGCATTTGTCTTGATACCAAGCGTGTTTTGTTCATTTACAAAGATTGGTGATATAAAATTCCAAAATCTCCAAAATTCTGCGTTTTTAGCTGGATTTTCACGTTGATTTTTATAAAGGTTATATATCAATGTGATTAAATCTAGTTCTAATTGAATGTATTCTTCTGATTTCCCGACTGTTGAAGAATTTTTCCCACGTTTTTCTAGATACTGTTCTAATTGTATATCTGTTTGTGGGAACCCATACAGAGATGACACATCAAATTTATTTTGTTTTATAAGTTCTATTTGTGCAATACGAAGCTCTCTATGCTGTAAATCTTGGGTCAAAGCGAATGCAAGTTCATCATTTGACATTAGTTCTTTATCATCTATCATTCAAATAATCTCCTTTTATATTTTGTTAGCATTATATCATAGATTAATAGCGGTATCAATATAATGTTTGCTTTTTTTATTTGTAATTGCTATGCTATAAACTTAGTTATTCTAGGATGGATTATGTCAAATAAAACAAAACGAGTATTTAAAAAACTAGTTAATTATGCAGGTTTGTTCTTTTTTGTCTTGGCTGCGGGGATGTTATATTGGCAGTTACGTAATTATTCTTTTATGGATATTCTGCGGGCTTTGTGGCATATACCTTTTAATAATTTGATTTTTGCATGTGTTGCTTGTT
>JAKSSZ010000101.1 GCA_024402835.1 Alphaproteobacteria bacterium
ATAAAAAAAACTCCCCATAAAAATGGGGAGTTTTTACTATGTTTTTTATTTTGTGTATCGACGCAAATTCATTATTGTTTGTTTGATATTTGCTCTTATCCATGCAATACCATCTTGTTCTGGTAAAGTTTGTTCGGCTTGTTCCAACAATGAAATAGCTTTAGAACGTTTTTTATCGTTTTGTTTTCTCAAAGTTTCTGCCTCAATCTCGGCTTTTGCTTTTTCAATTGCCTCTATCTTTTTACGTTCTATTGCGTTCTTTCTATTTTCTGCATAACGTTTTTTTAAAAGTTTTTCTTTTTCTGCTACCTCTGCCTGTGCTTTTTGCATACCTTCTTCGGTAAGCAAAGGTTCTAAATCTTCAACAATATATTCAAGCATTTTCCATGATAATCTTGGTTTGCAACGTATTAATCGCCAAATTGTATCTTTATCATATGGGTCTGTACCTTTTTGTTTGCATTCTTTATACAAAGATATGCAAAGTTCAACAGCGCGGTCATCAATACGATTCCATTCTGCAAATGTTGCAATAGATTTTTCTATTTCTTGGCGAATAGCGATTCTATCACCAGATTCTACTAATTGTTTATATTTTACATGGTACATAGTAACACCTTTTCCTGTATTGTTTATTTATATAATAATACAGAAAAATAATTTGTCAATAAAATTTATTTGTCTTTTATAATCTCACCATGTAAACAAGATTTGTTTGCATCGGTAATTTTGACTTTCAATAATTGTGATATTGTATCGGTTTTATCAACAATACATTGTTGCATATATGGGGTTCTGTATATTAAATGTTTTCCTGTTTTATCTTCGCTTTCAAATAAACATCTCATTTCTTTACCGACACACGATAAATTAAAATCTCTTTGATTTTCTGTTAATTGAAAATCTAATCTTTGTAATCTAACAGATTTTATTTGTTCCGAGATTTGATTTGGCATAATTGCCGCCGCCGTATGTGGTCTGGGTGAATATTTGAAAGAGTATGAGTTTATATATTTTACTTTTTTCGCAATATCTAATGTTTGTTCAAAATCTTCATCAGTTTCATCTGGAAAACCGACAATAAAATCACTTGATATTTGTATATCGGCTCTGGCTTGTTTTAATTTATTTACTATTTCTAAATATGCATCTAAATCATCTGGGCGATTCATTTTTTTCAATATACGTGGCGAACCACTTTGTATTGGCATATTCAAAAATGGTAATAATTTTTGTTCTGTTGCAAACATATTTATTAAGTCATTAGTCATTTCTGTTGGATAACTTGAAGTAAATCTTATACGGCTTACTTCTTGTATTTTTGCAACTTCTTTTATTACATCTGATAATCTATATTTTTTGCCGTTTTCATCGGTATAGTTATAACCATTTACATTTTGACCTAAAAAGCAAATTTCTATTGCGCCGGTTTTTACAGCATTTATTGAATCTTTGATTATATCATTAAATGGTCTTGATAGTTCGCGCCCACGTGTATATGGAACTATGCAATATGTGCAACAATGGTTGCAACCCTCTTGAACGGGTATGTATGCAACATTTGGTGTTTTTGTCATTGCAGGCAAACTATCAAATTTTTCTAAACCGCCTAAATCTATATTAAATAATCTGGTATCTGGATTTTCTAAAATTTCTGGTAATTTGTGATAACTTTGTGGGCCTAAAACAAAATTTAATTCGGGTATTCTTCTAAAAGCATCGCTTCCAGATTCTCTTGCAACACAGCCAACAATTCCCAACAGGGCAGATTCTTTTTTTACTTTTCTTATTCTGCCTAATGCAGAATAAACTTTGTCTGTTGCTTTTGCACGCACAGCACAAGTGTTCAATAGTATTAAATCTGCCTCTGCCACATTGTCTGTTTGTGTCAAATTATATGACTCCAACATATTTGCAATACGTTGACCGTCATATACATTCATTTGACAACCAAAAGTTTGAATAAAAAATTTTTTCATAACTTATTTTTGACGTTGATGTTTTTTTCTTCTTCTTATACGATTTTGTTTTTCGTATTGTTCCCACATCAATTTCATTTGTTGCTTTTTATCAAATTCAGCATTTTTTTCTTGTTGTGCAATAATTGCATCTTCTATTTCTTCTTTATCTTCTGGCAAAAGTTGTCTTGCGCGTTTATGAGATAAACGTTGAAATAATCTTTTATGTGGTTGTTTGCGATTCGGAACTTCATACATAAATACATCAAAAGTATTGATTATTGGTTGAATAACGGCAAATTCGTATGTTTCTGTTGTTGGTTCAAATTCATATCTTTGAATTGAACTTTTCATATTTGCACGTATATCAGAATGTTTTTTACTTTTTAGTATTTTTGCTTTTTGTTGTTTTATTTTTTTGTCTGTTTTTGTTTGTAAATATTGTTGGTTCTCTGCTGTTATTACAATAGGGGTCAATCCCATTGTGACACCGGCAAAATGATTGTTATATACTACTGTTACATGGTGTATTATTGCATTATGTTTCATCATCTACTTTCCCTTTTTTATGCTAATTTTTTCTTTAATAAATCACTTACTATTGCTGGATTTGCTTGCCCCTTTGTCATTTTCATAACACTCCCCACAAAAAATCCTAATAATCCAACTTTGCCAGATTTATATTGTTCAACCTGTGCTTGATTATTTGCAATAACTTCATCAACTGCTGATTCAATGGCACTTGTATCGGTAATTTGTTTCATACCATATTTATCTGCAATTTCATGAATTGTCCCACGCTCTCCATCCAGCATCTTAATAAATATATCTTTTGCTTGCTTTCCATTTATTTCGTTGGCGCTCAGCATATCTACTAATTCTGCTAAATTCTCTGGTGTAATTATCCGTGGTTCATCACCTGCGGATTCTTTAACTTCGTTTTTTTTTTTTTTTTTTTCTGGGTGTGCAGACAATTCGCTCATCATTCAATTGGCTATTGGTTTTGCACGTTCTGTTTTTCCAGCCACTGCCGTATCATACCATTTTGTTATGTCTCACATTCCTATCCGCTCCACAACAAAAAAAACTTTGCACAAAATGTACAAAGTTTTTTCTTTCAATATCATCGGGGTGACAGGATTCGAACCTGCGACCCC
>JAKSSZ010000102.1 GCA_024402835.1 Alphaproteobacteria bacterium
GTGTATAAATTCTTTCGCAAGTTTTTTTAATGTTGCATCGTTTGTTATAGCATTATCTTTTTGTGTTTTTTCTTTTACTTCTTTTGTTTCTTCTTTATTGTCATCCAAAGGTTGTATTTCTTCAAATAATTTTTCTAAATCTGATTTATCTTCTTCTTGGACGGTATCATTTGTTGGCTGTTCTTCGGTTATATTATCTGTTTCTTCTATAGTATCATCAGATAAATCAGAAATGATATCTGGAATATCTTCATTTGTTTGCGTTGATTTTTCAATAATCTGTGTTTCTGTATCTGCAGAAAGTATAGAAGATATTGGGACAATAACCCCTTTTTCTGTGTTGCTATCATTTTCTGTGGTTGTATTATCTTCATCAATCAAAGAGTCATCATCTATAATTTCTTCGGTTTCTTCAAATGTTTCAAATTTTTCAGCAACTGGTAATACAGATTCTGTTTGTAATATATCGTTATTCTGTCCCAATTCAATATCATCTGAATCTACTGGGACGCCAAATAAAACAGTGTCTTTATCTATGTTTAGTGTTGCTTTTAATTCGTCAAATGCGGCTTTTATATCGCTTATCTTAAAAATTTCACTGCCGGAAATGTAAATAATTTTTGTCTTCATTACATACCACTCCTAATAATATGTTGGTATTATATCATAAAATAGTGTTGAACGCACATAAAAAATATCTTAAAATACAAATATGGCTGATATAAAACAACAAATTTTTAATGAATTAGATGCTATTGAACAATTGATGTATCATTTAAAATCAGATGCTAATTGTGCAAGTAAACAAACTGATTTAGAAGTTGCTATTTTAACAAAGCAAATAAAGAATTTGCGTGAAAAAAATGAAAAAGCAACTGCTTTAATAGACAAATCAATTTTAACATTAAAGAAGTTATCATGAGTGTTGTATCTATACCTATTGTAAATCGTAATTATCCAATGGGCTGTGAAGATGGACAAGAATCCAGATTAATAGAACTGGGGCGTATTGTTGATGCACGCGCACGCCAAATCCTTGAGAAAATAGGCCCATTACAAGAAAATGCTTTATTGGCTACACTATGTATAGTATTGGTTGATGAAATACAACAACTAAAACAACAGAATGCAACAGCTGTTTCAGATGCCGATTTACACGAGATATTGGCTCGTATTCGTGAGATAAAACACAAGTTAAATTAGATTAATTTTCCAATCGCAACAGCCGTATCACACATACGATTTGAAAATCCCCATTCATTGTCATACCAAGCGGTTATGTGTAATAGATTATTTGATATGACTTTTGTTTGTGTTCCATCAAATATAGAACTGTGAGTATTGTGTGTAAAATCTATGGATACTAATGGTTTTTCATTATAGCCCAAGATTTTATTTTGTGATTCTTGCATAACTTTATTTACAGTATCCACAGTTGTGTTTTTTTTCAGGTTTAATATCAGTTCTATAACAGATACATCTGGGGTTGGAACGCGAACAGCAATACCATCTAATTTGCCAGCAAGTTTAGGTAATACCAAACCAATGGCTTTTGCAGCACCAGTGCTTGTTGGAATCATGGATAAATTCGCAGCACGTGCACGTCTAAAATCTTTGTGATTTTTATCCAGTAATTGTTGGTCACCTGTATATGCATGAATTGTTGTCATCCAACCATTATTTATACCAAATTTTTTATCTAATACTTGTAATACAGGGGCCAAGCAATTTGTTGTACAAGATGCGTTTGATATAATCAAATCTTTTTTAGATAATTTGTTTTCATTTACACCATAAACAATTGTTTTATCTGCGCCCACAGATGGTGCGGACACCAATACTTTTTTTGCACCACAATCAATATGAACTTTTGCTTTGTCTGCTGATGTAAACAAGCCGGTACACTCCATAACAATATCTATATTTAATTTTTTCCATGGTAATTTGGTTGGATCTTTTTCTGATAAACATAAAATTTTTTTTTTTTTTTCTGTAATTGTATTGTTTTTTAATTTTACACTCATTGGTAATTTGCCATGAACAGAATCATATTCTAATAAATAAGCATTTTGTTCGGCAGGTGCTAAATCATTTACGGCTACAAATTCTATGTCTTGTCTTCCTGATTCTAATGCTGCTCTTAAAACTAATCTCCCGATACGACCAAATCCGTTAATGGCTACGCGTATTTTTTTCATTTTTCATCCTTTCTTGTATTTGTTTACATTTTACCACGATAAAACTATTTTTTCCAACGAATTATACTTGCAATAATAGTTAGTAATTTTATAATTTGTCTTATGAAATATACTTCGTTTATTATTACTGGACCAACGGCATCGGGAAAATCTGATTTTGCACACCAATTAGCTTTGCGTGTTAATGGAACAATTATAAATTGTGATAGTGTCCAAATTTATCGTGGTATAGAAACAATATCTGCATCACCTTTTTGTGATAAAGATATAAAAGATTCACAAATAGAAGGGATACCATATAAATTATTTTCTATATTACCATTATCGGAACAATTAAGTGTCGCAGATTATTTAGATTTAGCACATAAAGAATACATACAGGCAATAAAAAATAATAGAATACCAATTTTTGTTGGTGGTAGTGGTTATTATATAAATGTTTTAATAAATGGTATATCGCCAATTCCAGAACCAAGTCCAGAAAATAGAATAAAAGCCAGAACTTTAATAAAACAAGATATAGAATCGGTAAAAAAAATATTATCAAATACAGATATTCCAACAGACCCACAGCGGTTGTCACGTGCCTTGGAAGTGTTTTTAGAAACAGGCAAACCATTAACCTATTGGCAAAGTAAAGAAAGAATAGGGGCTATAAGTCCAACACCATATAAAATTTTGATAAATCCGGATAAAGAAGTTTTGTTACCAAGAATATCGTCCAGGGTTGAACAAATGTTTTCTGGTAATGCTTTAAAAGAAGCAAAATATATTTTAGATAATAATTTAAACGAATCTCGTGCTATCGGCGCAACACAATTATGTAACATGTTGCGTGGGGAAATAACAAAAGAAGAAGCAATAGATAATTGGGTTATAAAAACAAACC
>JAKSSZ010000103.1 GCA_024402835.1 Alphaproteobacteria bacterium
TGGGGTAAAAAAACCGTGGTCTCCCCCACGGTTTTTTATTTATAATTTTCTGTATTAACAGTGATAGAACAGTGAAAGAAAAAATCGGGCGAACCCGATTTTTTAATACATTGTTTGTAATATATGTTTGTGTTTTTCTATGTCAGATAACATTTGACCACTGCCATTTGCAACACATGCCAATGGGTTATCTACAACGAATACTGGTAATCCTGTTTCTGCACGAATAACAGCATCCAAACCACGAAGTAATGCACCACCACCGGTCATTGCTATACCCAAATCTACGATATCAGCAGATAATTCTGGTGGGGTTTCCGATAAAGCAGTTTTCACTGTATTTACAATTTTGCTTACTGTTTGTGCCAAAGCACTTGCAATCTGTGTTTCTGTGATTTCTACTTCGCGTGGAACACCGCTTACCATATCACGTCCCTTGATTCGCATAGTTAGTTCGTGTTCTTTGTCTTTTGGCGCAATCGCAGTGCCGATTTTCTTTTTTATATCTTCGGCTGTGTTATCACCAATGACTAAATTTTTGTTTTTCTTTACGTATTCTTTGATGTCTTCATCCATTTGGTCGCCAGCGGTTCTGACAGCATTAGAATATACTATGCCACCTAATGACATTATTGCAACCTCGGTCGTGCCACCACCAATATCCAAAACCATAGAACCTAATGGTTTATCAATTGGTAATCCCGCACCAATAGCAGCCGCAGTTGATTCTTCGATAATAAATACTTTGCGTGCGCCAGCGGAATCAGCGGCTTCTTGGATTGCACGACGTTCAACCTGTGTTGCACATGATGGAACGCAAATAATAATCAATGGCGCAGCCAATAAATTTTTATGCTGAACTTTGCGTATAAAATATTTTATCATTTCACCAGCAATATCAAAGTCCGCAATAACACCATCACGCAAAGGGCGAACAGCCGTTATTGTTCCAGGTGTTCTGCCGAACATTTTTTTAGCCTCTAATCCAACGGCTACAGGGGTTCTTTTTCCCAATAATCTGTTTTCTGCCACAGCAACAACAGATGGTTCGTTTAATACAACACCGCGTCCCTTTACATAAATTAATGTGTTCGCTGTTCCCAAATCTATTGCCATATCCGCAGAGAAAAATTTTAATAACCAATTATACATTATACGTCCCTTCGTAAATTAACTGTTGTCATTATAAAACAGTGTTATAAAAAATCAAGTTGCAAAAAAAAAGCACCCCAGTGGGTGCTTTTTTAATTAGAAACCTTTGGGTTTTGCCATTTTAAGTGATGATATTTTTTTGTTTAATGCATCAGTCACTTCTTTTGTAATATCAAGATTTGATACGTTTTTGCCAACACGTGACATACGACCATCTATGACCAAAGATAAATTTTTCTTTTCAATTATTGCCTCTATTACAGGATCCAAATGTTTTTGTTGAATTGTATTTAGAGCGTTTTGGAAAGACATTTCTATGCTTTGAGCGCGTTCTGATAAATCACGTTGTAATTTATTTACACGGTTTTGATAATCCATAACACGATGTTGTAATGCTTCTTGGGATAACATATCATGTGTTTTTTCTATTTCTGCTTTTTCTTTTTCTAATTGCTTTTGTTCTTTTTCCAAAGATGAACGTAATTGTTTTTCATAAGATTCACGTTGTGAGCGTAAGTCTTTTAATACGGTGGCTTCTTGTTGAATAACATCCATACGAACAACCGCAATGCGTAATTCGGCGCCTGTGACAGCTTCGGCACTTACACCAGAAATTGCTTTTTTCAATTCAGAGTTTTTATGAATGCCAGATATTGTAAATACACCGATTAACGCGACAGCAATAACAGCAACAGCAATTATGCCATATTTTGTATATTTTTTTATCATTGGATTTTGTAATAATTCATTTGTTTTTTTCATTTTTTTCTTCCTTTTGTTTTAAGTTGTAAAAAATATAGCAATTTTTATGTAAAAACGCAAAATGTTTTTATCGTGCCGGACTTATTTTTATTTCAACGCGTCTGTTGGTTAAACGACCTATATCATCTTGGGCGGCAATTGGTCGTGTAGCACCACGTGCAACAATAAACATTCGTGATGTAGATATATTATGTGTTGCTAAATAAACACCAACACGTTGCGCCATGTCCATTGATAAAGAATAGGCGGCATTTTTATCAGCAATAGCGTCGGTATAACCTGCAATTTCTAAAAATGTTGCATCATATTTTTTCAATGTACGACTTATTGTGTGTAAAGTATCAGCGCCATCATTTGAAATGTCGGCTATTTTTGGTTGCATTATTGCATCACGCACCAAAATTACAAATACATCTGTGCCGGCTCTTTGAACTGAAATGCCGGGTTTACGTAATTTGTCGTATAATTCATATTCCAAATTTGCCATATAAGAAGTCAAAGCGATATTATCGTTTGTCTGTTTGTCGCCATATTGCATGTTTGTAGATAATTCACCAGATTGTGTTATTATTTTTCCGCCGTTTCCCATGTATACGGGCATTTTAGCCGTTTTTGCAATATCTGTCATGTCGGTAAAACTTGCACCGTATAGATATTGTTGCCAATCTTCGTGGTTTGGACTGTGATATACGCAAGCACATTGTAATAAACATAAAATAGTCAAAATATATTTATATACAGACATAATTTTATTTTACAAAAAATGAAATATTATTGTTTCCTGTTTTTAGACATAAATTATCACTGCTGTTATTAACTGTTATGTTATTGGCCCATGTTGGTTGTTTTGCTATGAAATACGAACAATCTGTGTAAGATAATCCCGTTAAATTTATTATAAAATTAGAATTGTCTGTGTTTGGTGTTATTGTCCAATTGTTATTGCCAATTGGCGCAGAATTGTTTTGTAATACACCAGATTTTATTAAAAAATCTACCGATATATTAGAATAATCACCAGTATAAGAAAACAATAAATTTGTTTTAGAAACAATGTCTTCTAAAGTGGTGTTTGCAATAAGGTGTGCTTGTCTGGTTTTTATTTAGCAA
>JAKSSZ010000104.1 GCA_024402835.1 Alphaproteobacteria bacterium
GATTTTGCGTGATGATATAGACACAGATACCAAGCATAAAAGATTATATATAATAAAACTTGCATTTGATACTTTGGCAACAACCATTGATTTAATGGGATTAAAAATACCAAAAGAGATGTAAAGTTATATGGTATTATAATACCGTAATTATTTTATTGACTTTTCTGCATATTTCACATATACTTATGTGTGCTAAAAATTAACAAAATAATAAAAGGCAAAAAACAATGGCAACGACAAAATCGTTAAAAAAATGCGAATTAGATGCTAAATGGTATTTAATTGACGCAACAAATTGCACGTTGGGACGTTTGGCTGTATTTACTGCCAATATCTTGCGTGGTAAAAACAAACCAACATGGACACCAAATATGGATTGTGGTGATCATGTTATTATTATAAATGCAGACAAAGTTGCTTTATCTGGAACAAAAGCAGATAAAACAAAATTCTTTTGGCACTCTTTATGGACAGGCAGCACAAAAGAAAGAACTTTGGGTCAAATGCGTTCTGAAAAACCAGAAAAATTGATTATAAATGCAGTAAAACGTATGATGGGACGTCGCACAGCAGTTGCTTTGGCAAACAAACGTTTAACAAAATTGCACGTTTATGCTGGCGCAGAACACAAACATGCTGCACAACAACCAATTGTTATAGATTTTGGTTCTTTGAATACAAAAAATAAAAGGGGCGAATAATGGCAGAAGCAAAAAAGACAGCAACAAAAAAAGCAGCTGAAAAAACAGCGACAAAAACAGTTGCTAAGACAACAAAAAAGACCGCTCCGGTGGCTAAAACACGTATTATTTCAACACCAGTAGTTGAAAAAGAACCAAAGAAAACAAGTGACAAGAAATTATCTGCCGCTGTATATGCAACAGGTAAAAGAAAAGATTCTATTGCACGTGTATATGTTCAACCTGGTAAAGGCAATATCACCGTCAATGGCGTTGATATGAAAACATATTTTAAACGTCCAGTATTACAAATGATTTTGGTTCAACCATTTGATGTTACAAAACGTAATGAATCTTATGATGTAGTTGCTTTTGTTCAAGGCGGTGGTTTATCAGGTCAAGCAGGTGCCGTAAAACATGGTATTTCCAAAGCATTAGAAAAAGCAGAACCAGATTTACGTAAAGCATTAAAAGTTGCTGGATTCTTGACACGTGATAGTCGTGTTGTAGAACGTAAACACTATGGTTATCATAAGGCTCGTCGTTCAACACAATTTAGTAAACGTTAATCGTTATCAAATTGTAGAGACATTAAAAAAGCCACTGAAAAGTGGCTTTTTTATAATATTTTTTTATTTATCTTTGTTTAGAAAAATTCATACGGATTAAATTTTGTTTTTTCTGTTTTTCCAATTGCTTCATAAAATTTTCTGTATTTGTATTTTTATAAGATTTTTCATCTTTGTTATATAAAGCGACAGCAATTGTTATAGACCCCGCTATAACGGCTATGGTATACCAATTTTGTGGTTCCAATAACATATAACCAGCAGTTTTTAACATATTTTTTATATATTGTTTATTAGTCATTTTAATTTACCGAACGTTTTGAAATTTAGCCATATTTGCAATTTGTTGAACAGAATTAGTTGGTTTAACATCTGTTGTTTGAGCTAATAAGAATTACTATTTTATCGGCACGAGACAAATCTTTCCACGTTTTTGTTTTTTCCATTATATTACTCCTATATAACATTTGACAATTATATTTATAACACAAAAAAAATTTTTTCGCAACATTTCTTTACATTTTTATAAAAAAGTTGCTTTACGATAAAAAAGTATGTATAATCGCTTGGCAATTGTATTATAAAGGAATAAACATGTTTACAAAAGAAAAAATTAAAGATTTACATTATTCTGTAAATGGAACTTTGTCTGCAACAGATTTACAAAAAGTTGCTGATGAAATTTTATTAGAACAGGGTAAAACCGCAAAGATTCCTGGATTTCGTCAGGGACACATTCCATTATCTGTATTACGTCAAAAATATAATGCTGCGGCATACGGTGAAGCAGTTGACAGATTAATGAACAAAGATTTAAATGATTATGCAACAGAAAAGAAAATTCGTTTAGCCGGCACACCAAAGGTTGATTTAGCCGGTTGGGAAATGGGTAAAGATGTTGAATTTTCTTTGGAATTTGACATTTTACCAACATTACCAGCAATAGATTTAGACAAATATACTGTCACACAAAAAGTTGCTAAATTGGATGAAAAAGAAGTTACCAAAGCATTGGAAAATGTTCGTAAATCCAGAAGTGTTGCAGAAAAACAAGATGAAAAATATAAAGCAGCCGATGGTGATGTTGCCGTTATAGACTTCAAAGGTTTCGTTGGCAAAGAAGCATTCGAAGGTGGCGAAGCAAAAAAACATCATTTGACATTGGGTTCGGGTGCTTTTATACCAGGTTTCGAAGACCAAATTATCGGTCATAAAACAGGTGATAAATTTGATGTAAATGTGACTTTCCCAAAAGAATATCATGCAGATAACTTGGCCGGAAAAAAAGCACGCTTTGAAGTAGAAATTCATGAAATACGTCATCATATATTACCAGAATTGACAGATGAATTTGCAAAAGAAGTTGGTCAAGATTCTGTTGAAAAATTAAAAGAACATATCAGAACAATTATCACAGAACAATACACCGAAGCATCAAAACGTGATATGCGTAATGAATTGTTAGATTTGTTATCAGATAAAGTAAAATTAGATTTACCAGATACATTGATAGACCAAGAATACAATATGGCAAAACAAGAACATGAACACCAACACGGACATTGTGAATGCGGTAAATCATCTTGTGATTGCAAAGAACACAAATTTGACGAAAAGAAAGAACGCAAAGAAGCAGAACGTCGTGTTAAATTGGGCTTGATTTTAGCAGAATGGGGCACACAAAACAAAGTTGAAGTGACCCGTGAAGAATTACAACAAGCAATTTGGTCCGAAGCATATCGTTATCCAGATC
>JAKSSZ010000105.1 GCA_024402835.1 Alphaproteobacteria bacterium
GTGGCGACAATAAACATTTCCACAGAATCTTTGCGTGATGATGGTGGTTTTATATAATCAACTTTCTTGAAATGTGTTTTTATTTGTTTTATCAGTTCACTTGTGGTTCCACCAGTAAAAGATTTTGCAATAAAGACACCTTCTGGTTTTAATGCAGATAAAGCAAAATCCAAAGCATATTCCAATAATACCATTTGACGTAAATGATCTGTCTTTTGATGACCAACAGTATTTGGAGCCATATCGGACATAACAACATCAACAGTTCCAGAATTTGTATTTTCAAGATTTAATTTTGTTTGCAACCAATGTAATGCTTCATCAGTTGTAAAATCACCACGATAAAACTCTACGTTATTTATAGGTTGAATATCCAATAAATCCATTGCAAAAATTTTAGATTTTGGAAATTTACGAGATACATACTGAGACCAAGAACCAGGAGCTGCACCCAAATCAACAACAGTTTGACCGTTTTTAAAGAAATGAAATTTTTCATCCATTTCTATAATTTTATATGCCGCACGCGCCCTGTACCCATCTTTTTTTGCACGTGCGACATATGGATCTTGCATTTGTCGTTGTATCCAAGCAACCGAAGATTTTTTTGCTGCTATTTTTTTATTAAGAATTTTCATTTATCTTTGCTTTTGTTTATTTTGTATACGCAACATTTTCTTATAAAAAATCTTGGCAGATTTTAACATTTGTTGTTGATTACCATTAGCAAAAACATAATCTATTGGTGGAACTTCTTTACAATCAACCGTAACGATATATTGTAATATAATAGGTTTCTTGTGAACCATTTGTGTTTTTTGAATCTGTTGTGGTTCCAAAACAGATTTTATAGTCCATTTAAAAGATTTTATTATATTTTTTTTCATTTTTAATTTTGACCAGTAGATTTTTTCATTTTTTCCATTACGGCTTCCATACCACCCATTTTTTGTATCAAAGCCATTTGTTGTTTCATTTTCATATATTGTTTAATTATATGCTCTACTTCACGAACTGTGCAACCAGCAGTTTGAGCAATACGTGTTTTAGCATTGGCAAATATTTTTTCAGGTTCCGCACGTTCTTCAACAGTCATGGCTTCCAAAATTTTTATTTGTGCATCCAAACTACCATCTGCTATTTTTTCTTTCATTGAAGCAACTGCATTGCTCATACCAGGAACCATTTTCAAAATACCACTAAAATTACTAACTTTTTTAAGTTGTTTTAATTGGGCAAGCATATCATTCATATCAAATTGCCCAGACATCATACGTTGCCCTATTTCCTTCATACCAGATGGCATTTTAGGTGTATCTATATTTTCTGTTGTTTCTGTATTTTTCTTTTTACCATATCCATTCATTTTTGTCTCCTTAAGTTTTTCTATTTTTGTATTTTAGTGTTTTTTTTGTTTTTGTCTAGATACTTTTGTAAATATTTTCCTGTTAAAGATTTTGTATTTTTTACTATGTCTTCTGGTGTACCTGTCGCAATTATATTTCCACCATTTTTACCACCACCGGGTCCCAAATCTATAATCCAATCCGCTGTTTTTATCACTTCTAGATTATGTTCTATGACTATAACTGTATTTCCATTATCAACAAATTCATGTAAAACTTTTAATAAAGATTTAATATCTTCAAAATGCAAACCTGTTGTTGGTTCATCCAAAATATATAAAGTTTTTCCGGTGCTTTTTACTGCTAATTCTTTTGATAATTTAATACGTTGAGCTTCACCCCCAGATAAATCCAAAGAACTTTGACCAAGTTTAATATAATCCAAGCCAACTTTTTTTAATAAACCCAATTTATTGGCTATTTTTGGAACATTTATAAAAAATCTATACGCTTCTTCTACGGTCATATTTAACACATCTGCAATAGATTTATTTTTATATTTTACGGATAAAGTTTCATCATTATAACGTTGACCATGACATTTATCGCATTCTACATAGACATCCGCTAAAAAATTCATTTCTATTTTTATTTGACCATCACCCTGACAAGATTCGCAACGACCACCTTTGACATTAAAAGAAAATCTGCCTGGTGTATAACCACGTGCTTTGGATTCAGGCAAATTTGCAAAAAAATCTCGAATATCGTTAAAAACACCGACATAAGTTGCGGGATTACTTCTGGGACTGCGACCTATGGGCGATTGATTTATATCTACAACTTTGTCTATATGTTCTATACCTGTGACAACATCATGTTTGCCGATTTCCATTTTTGAATTGTATAGTCCACGCATTAAAGCAGGATATAAAGTATTTAATAAAAGAGTTGATTTTCCACTGCCAGACAATCCTGTTAAAGCGATAAATTTACCCAAGGGGAAATCAACATTTATATTTTTTAAATTATTAGCACAAGCCCCCATAACTGTTAGACAATTTCCGTTACCTGCTCTGCGAACATCAGGAACAGGAATAAAACGTTTACCAGACAGATATTGTCCAGTTAATGATTTCGGATTTTTTATAACTTTATCAGGTGTTCCACAAGCAATTACATGTCCACCATTTATACCAGCACCAACACCAATATCTACTAAATAATCTGCCTCGCGCATCATATCTTCATCATGTTCAACAACAACTACGGTATTCCCCTTGTCTCGCAATTTTTTTAAAGTATCTATTAATTTATCATTATCACTTTGATGTAAACCTATGGATGGTTCATCTAATACATATAAAACCCCAGATAAACCACTTCCTATTTGGGAAGCAAGACGAATTCTTTGAGATTCACCGCCAGATAAAGTACCAGCCATACGAGATAATGTTAAATATCCCAACCCAACATTTTGTAAAAAATATACGCAGTTCTCTCACCGTGGTTCATAAGAGGTTTGTTCATAATAGAGAAGGAAGTTCTTAATATGTTGTATACATCCGTATTACCTATAACTGCCATTATGCTTGCCTCCTCTCCT
>JAKSSZ010000106.1 GCA_024402835.1 Alphaproteobacteria bacterium
CGTATAGATGGCGTTCACCCTGCTCTGATTGCTTTGGGAACAAACGAACAGTTATTTATTGCAACAAATGATATTCCAGTAGATGTTTTAGAAAAAACTATCAAACATATTGAATTATGTTTTGCTGATACATTGGAAGGAATAGCAATAAAAATTCAAGTGTTTAATATATCAAATCAACATTATAACGATGGTAATATAAAAACATTTAGGACAACATCCGCACTAAGAACATATTTAGAAGAACATAAAAATAAAAAGCCATCTTCTAAATCTGATTTAGATGCTTTTGAAGCATATTCTGATTATATTACAAATGTATTAGAATATTTATTCAAACAACAATAACAAAAAAAGAAAGAGAGAGAAAAAATGTTAAATATACGATTTAGAGAAAAGACAAATGCATGGCCAGGTTTTGTAGATTTATTTTCTAACTTGGTAATTATTTTAATGTTTTTACTAATTGTCTTTGTGTTTTTATGGACAACAACCAGTGTGTTTAATAAAAAAACAGGAACACAGGCGGTTGCTGAATTAGAAAAAACAAATAAAGCACAAGCAGAACAAATTGTAGAAATGACCGATTTTAAAAATGACGCTGAAAATTTATTGACCCAAGCCCGAGATGCTATACTTACCCAAGAACAAATGATTGAAACACAAAAGATGGATTTAGCCAAAGGTTATGAACAAAAAGTTTCAGATTTGCAAGCACAACAAGCAGAATTAGCGCAACAAATTGCAGATTTAACAACACAACTGCAAATAGCAAATGCTGAAAAAGAAGAAATTGCTCAACAAATTGCTGCAACAGATGTACAACAAGAACAATTACAAAATGATTTATCACAATTATCACAAGAAAAGTCACTTTTAAATGACAGAATAACAGAATTAGAAGATGCATTGGACAAAGCAGAAGAAATTGCTAAACAAAAAGAAGTAGAATATGTCGAATTATCTACTAAACTAAACAAAGCGTTAGCGGATAAAGTTGCAGAACTTAATACATTATCAGAATACCAATCTGATTTTTATAAACAAATAAAATTAGCACTGGGCAACAGAACATCCATACAACAAGATGGCGACAGATTTATAGTATCCAGTGATATTTTGTTTGCAAGTGGTTCGTGGTCAATTGCACCAGATGGAAAAAATCAGTTAAGATTATTGGCAAATATAATAAAAGATTTTGAAGCGAAAATACCAAGTGATATAAATTGGATTATTCGTGTTGATGGCCATACAGACAAAAAAGATGTTGTTCCCGGAACACGTGGTTATACAAATAACATGCAATTATCTTTGTTACGTGCAACGTCTGTTGTAAATGAACTTGTTAAAAATGGTGTTTCCAAACGCAGATTAGTTCCATCTGGATTTGGGGAATTACACCCAATAGAACTGGGTGATGACGAAGCAAGTTTACAGAAAAATCGCCGTATAGAATTACAATTAACAAACAAATAAAAAAACCGTCCAAAAGGACGGATTTTTATCGAGATAATCCCGTAAGTTTTCTAATATGTGGTTGGATGGTACCATATTTCATACGTTTTTTAGAAAATCTCTCTTCTTTTTCGCATCCTTTTTTATTTATTACTGCACCTGATAATAATGCTGCCAGACCAAAAAACAAATCACAACATATTGTTATATTTGAAGGAATATCTTTTTCAGTATATTTTTCATAACCAAGTTCTGCATTTTTTTGTTTTAACACATCTTGTTTATCCATCTTTGCCGCTCCCGACATAAACAACACTACCGATAGCGCAATTAAAACACCTGAAGCAAAATGATGTACTTTCAATTCTTTTTGTAATTGACGTTTTTCTTGGTCTTCACTTTTTTCTGTTTTCAAATCATTTTCAATAAATTTGTATTTATTTTGAAATATTGTGACAAGTTCTTGGATATCACTTTTTTCTGATATATTGATATTATTGTGTGATGGATTATTAAAATAAATATGTATACAAGATATTTTGTGATTCCATCTAGGTTTGTTAAAAACCATTGTAAAAATAGCATTATGCTGTAGCGTATTATCACAAATCACATAAGATTCTGTATGTTCGGGAACATATTGCGGGAACAATGTGAATATTTCTGAATATGATAATTTTCTTATACTGGAACTTGTCTTTAAAATATCTTTTACAAATTTAACTGTTTCTTGGTCAAATTCTTGTTCGGACAATATTTCTTTATCAAGTTTAATAATCTGTGCCATAATTTATCCCATCAGAATAATAGTTTTACGGTTAGCTAACCAACTCAAAAACTTTTCTTGTTGCTTTGAAATATGTCGCATACCAATATTAAAACACTCTACAAGTTCTGTTGCTTGTTTAATATCACTTATATGAAAAACTGTATTCATATCATCTGTAAAGTGAATATCTACACTGGATATATCTTTACTTTTGGCACGGCTTTTAAAAAAGATTTTGAAACAAATCCGATCATCTGAGTCACTTCCATAAGGTCCATAAATATCGTATCCTTGTGTATATTTCGGATTAAGTTGAAAATTTTTTTCTGTAACACTGTCATTAATAGCGACTATTTTAGCAGATCGTTTTAAAATATCTGTTATATCCGCCCATGCGTGTTGTATAACAATATTTTTGTTAATCCAAGGTTGTATTTGCATTATATATCCTTTTGTTTCAAGTTACACAATATTTTATACAAAAAAGCACAATTGTCAAGATTTGTTTTTTTTATACATAAAAAATTTATCGATTAAAGACATTCATAGTAATCGTAATAGAAGCAAGTTTACAGAAAAATCGTCGTATAGAATTACAATTAACAAACAAATAAAAAAACCGTCCAAAAGGACGGATTT
>JAKSSZ010000107.1 GCA_024402835.1 Alphaproteobacteria bacterium
TTTACTTCTTCCAATTTTTCATCTTGGGCTTGGGCAATTTGTATTAATGCGGAACGTTTAAATTCTGTCCAAACTGTATCTGCAATACTACGACATGAATCCAATGCTGTTGTTACAAACATTTGTTTCGTTTCCAAGAAATCATTAAATTTTGGATTTGCTCTCAAGACATCCGAACTGCCATCTAATTCTATTATTTTATTCAAACCAAACAGTGCTTTTGAATAAATTGGTTCACCAGTTGTCAAATTGATATACATACCACTGTAATCCAAACATTTATGATAATTTTCACCACATGCCGTTTCCATTAATATCGCCTTGGTCACTTTATCCAAACATTCATTAACATCAGCAGAATTATGGGCACGATATTCTTCTAAACGCGCTTCTCTTAAATATTTTTCAGCAGCTCTGACGGTGTCTTCAACAGATTTTTTCTTTGTATCTATTTGTTTTTCATATAAATTACAATCTTGGGATATTAAAACAGAATACGATGATTTAGCTAGATTAAACATAGCATCATTTTCACAAGAACCACGAACGACAGATATACATTGTTGATTTACTTCATTATATAAATCTTTGCCATCTAATTCTGTTAAATCGTTTGTTGCAGATGAAGAGCTAGCAAATAAACCACCATCACTGGAACCACCACCCCAAATATCATCTAAACTTGTAGATACACTTGATATATTTAAACTACCAATATCAAATAATCTGTTTGAATTAGTTTTTGGAGCAGAACTTTTTTTGGAACTTTTTTTACCAGATAATAAATCACCGATACTATCAAGTAATTTCTGTGATGCACTGGTATCTTTTTTTATGGCCGCTTCACCTTCGGATGCAGAATACATAGCGCCAACTTCGGCTGCTGTTTTAGTAACAGCATCTAAATTATTATTTTGGAAATCTGCAAGCATAGATAATGCAGAATCTAAGGCTTCTTCGGTATCACGGAAGTTTCTAAATCTGTCACTGCAATAACATCTGCGGTATGTTTCATTTGCTTTACCACAAAATTGATCCATACATGTAGCATATGCTGTTTTACATGAAGCATATCCCGCACCCATTTTTGATTCATCACCATATATTGCCGTAGCACGTGCCGAACGTTTTCCATAATTATTTGGACTTGTTGCACTTCTAACTTTGTTCATATTCATAGCAGAGCGAACTATTTTTGAAGTGTTTGTTGCTGTCCTTGCAGTATTTATATTTGCAGATTTAGATACTTTGTTCCTGACCGCAGCAGAACGAGAGACAACACTGCCATTTGTTACAACTTTGTTTCTGGCACGAACTTTCATAGAACGAGCAATTACAGAAGATGCAGCACGTCTGGATTGAACACCGGAATCTTGGGAAACTGATGTTTCTGTTCGTTTGGTATTATTATTTCCGGAACGTGGATTAGGGGATTGAGCAGCATCAACGATACCAGATAATAGCCCCAACACAGAAAATATCACAGAAAATCTAAATATATTTTTCAAAATTCTCTCTTTTATTTTGGTATTTTACCAGTTTTGCATTATGTAAATCAACACTTTTTTTATTCTATGCAACAATTAACCTTTTCTTTGACCCATTGACCCAATTTTTTTACAACTGAAGTTTCTTTTTTTGATACTGTTTCCGTTTGAGTTTTACATTCTTTGATAGCATTATCATAAAAATTTTCATTATTTTGTTTAACACCTGTTAAATCTATTAAATTCATATTTAATCCCCAAAATAATGAATATAAATCATATGCTTTTTCAAACATATCATACGCGTCTTTTTTATTACCAGCACCCAATGCTTTTGTTCCAACCTCTAATAATCTCATAGAGGCGGCCAATAAATGTTTAGAAATGCACCATACTTCACCCGAATTAGCATTTGCTTTATCAACTATACGTTCCATTAATTCTTTTCTCATACCGCGAACAGTATTTAACAAATCGTAAAAACTTTTGTTTTTGGTTTTTGCACCACTGAAAAAGAAATGTTCCTCTAATGAAACCAAATTCATCAAAGCAATAGATAAATCTTGGTCAGAAGATAAGTCCAATGGGTTTGCTTTCTTTGCTGCATCCACCTTTGCAATCATTTCTTCCATTGTTAATTTTTTCGCATTTTTTATCATTTCATATCACCTTTGTTTTTTAACACAATACAATTCCTATTTGTGGCAACCACTTTATTATTGCCCAAAACACAGCCGTCATTATCAATAAACCAGAAAACGGCATAACAACCTTTTGAAAAGGAAATTGTGCATGCCCACCATTTTTTTTTTTTATTTTTGAATACCATACTTGCATTATAATAAACGTTATTGCCCCACAAATAGCACCCAACAAAAATTGATCTATACCCCACATGCATTTGTCACCAAAAGAAACTATGGGATTTGAACTTGGGAACATATAAACACCGGCAAGTAATAGAACATACACAACTATATTTAATACATACCAAAATACATTTTTTACATTGTGTTGTTTCATATAATTTGCAGTCCAACCAATTAAAGAAACTGTTAAACCACCAGCCCAAATACCAGATATTACATCTTCGACACCCAACATACGTGCGCCCTCTAGACCGGCACCGATGGCAACAGTGCAAACAGGGCAAACAGCCATAGCAACATCATTAAATAATAATATCGCAAATACCGACAATAACATACAATATATATAATTTTTCAACATAACCTTTCCTTTGCCTTGTATTTTATAAAATTTCTATATTTAATGTCAATACTATTTATTTTATATTTTCTCTATTGCGCGTAAA
>JAKSSZ010000108.1 GCA_024402835.1 Alphaproteobacteria bacterium
CATGGCCGGCAAAGGCGATTTACGCCAGGTTGGCAGTGGTAATATCGGTGCAACAAATGTAATGCGTGTTGGTGGATTACGTATGGCGGGACTTGTATGGTTGCTTGATATGGCAAAGGCCTTTTTATCCGTGCTGATTGGTAATTGTTTGGTTAATTCTGATTTTGGTGTGTGGTGTGGCTTGGTTGCTATCATTGGACATTGTTTTCCTGTATGGTTAAAGTTTCATGGTGGCAAAGGCGTTTCCGCACTGTTTGGAACAATTTTAGCGGTAAATCCTTTGGTTTTTATTTTTTGTGGTTTGGAATGGTTAATTGTCGCATTGGGAACAGGTTTCTCATCTGCTGGTGCTTTGATTGCTTTTATTATGATGCCGATATTTGGTTTTTGCATAAGTATAAATGTTGGTATAGCATTTTCCGTAATATCATTATTATGTTTATTTCAGCATCGTATGAATATATTAAGATTATTATCAGCCCAAGAATCAAAGATTGTTTGGAAATGGAAAAAATGATAAAAGATATTGTTTATTAGTGAATAGTGTGATATAATAAAACGAAAGTAAAGGGAATGTATTATGAGAAAAATATTGCCAATATTGTTAGTTTTAATTCCATGTGTATCTGTTGCTGATTCACATCAGGGACGTATTTCGGTGAACAGTAAAATGGTTATGGCTGGTGCGCCACGTTCAGCATCTGTGAATCAGTTAAATGGTTATACTGTAAATAATACAACAACAAATGTTGCAGTGACTCCGGCTCCAGCTGCTGTTGAGGAAACTACAAAGAAAGACATGCGCGAAGCAGAAAGAAATGCTTGTATCAGCAATAATATTGGTATAGGCAACACTTTTGTTTGGGCTTCTAAATATAGTAATACAGCAAATTATTCTACTATGGTAGAAGATGTTGAAAATCCTGAAAACAATGTTTGTTTTGTTCGCGTTGAATTAAAATCGGATGATTCTAAAATTTCTGTATCAGATGTTCAATCAAAATATTTTATGTGGGGTGAAAACATAACATGTGGAAGTTGGGCAAACGAAGATACAATGAGACAACGTATTTTAGATGCTAAAAAGGGTGCACGTGTTGGTGGTATAATTGCAAGTACCGTTGGTGGTGTCGGACTTGGTGTTGGTGCGATGGAATTATTTGGAAATAAATTAATTGGTGGTAAAGTAGAGGGACAGAAATCTTTATCCGAAACAGAATTGTACAGATCACAATTATTGGCATTAAAAGACAAAGATTCTTCCAAATATAACAGATATGTAAGTGCTTTACATGAATTGAAAGCAGCATGTGAAAATAGTGCTGTCAAAGAGCAAATAAAATCTGATTGTGAAAAATATAGGGATTTATATACAGAATTTTAAAAGGCAACAAAATGAAAAAAATAATCGTATTTTCTGTAATAAGTTTATTTCCTGTTATTGCATTTAGTGCGCCATCTGTTCGTATTCTTGGGGGAAGCCAAGGTGCAATCTCTGAAAATGCAGCAAAACATTTTAATAATAGTATTGGACCTATCTATAAAAACACTTTGACTCGTAATGCGTCTGTTCGTTCTGCAACAAAAACAAGTACGGGTTCTATTGTGAATGTTGAGACAGCCAGATTAGCTGGTGCAAAATTTCCAATAGTAAAATTTGGAACATCTTCTGGTGGTGGTGCTAATGTTCCAGGTCGTCATGATGAACCTAATTGCACGGATTGCTTACAAGCCGTTGATGATTTAAGGGAAGAAATCAAAGCAGATATTTATGATGATCCACGATTTGATGCTATTCCAACATCCCAACATGTTGGACGTGCTCCGGATGGTTATTATTATATGTGGGTTGAACCATAAAAAAATTATTTTACTTATTTTTCTTTTAAAAAGATTATAGATTCGTCTATAATCTTTTTTATTATGAATAATGATTTATTACAAAAATTATTGATTATCAGAAGTCCTGGAATTGGTCCTGCCAAATATAAAAATCTATTACAAGAATTTGGTGATGTTTATTCTGTTGTTGATTCATTGCATTTAACCCAATCTTTTATTGATTCGGTTTACAAAGAAATAGAAACTGCAAACAATCTTGGGATACAATATATTGCAGATGATAATGATTTATATCCAAAAAATTTACTAAAAATAAAAAATCATCCGATAATATTATCTGTTCGTGGTAACACAGATACATTAACAAAAAGATGTGTTGCGATGGTTGGAACCAGACATGCATCTGCTGTGGGAATGCGCTTTATATCAAATCTGGCTGAACAATTCGTAAAAAATAATTTTGTTGTTGTTTCTGGTATGGCAATCGGAACTGATTCGGCTGCACATATGGGTGCTTTAAATACTGTTGGAAATACCCAAACTATAGCGGTCTTGGCTGGAGGTGTTGATAATATATGGCCCATTGAAAACGAATCGTTATATTATAATATATTGGACAGGGGGGTAATAGTTAGTGAAATGCCCGTGGGACATAAACCTTTGACACAAAACTTTGTCCAAAGAAACCGTTGGATTGCCGGATTGGCCGAGCAATTAATTCTGGGCGAAGCAGATATTAATTCTGGTAGTATGACCACGGCGCAATTCGCAATAAATTATAATATACCTGTGTTTGCGGTTCCTGGACATCCATCAGATTCCAGAAATATGGGTCCAAATATGTTAATAAAACAAGGAAAAGCAAAATTATGAATAGGTGCAACAGATTTTTTTGAAGAAAAAAAAGAATCTCAAAAAAAATTAAAAATAAAAAGTGAATTATTGGAAAA
>JAKSSZ010000109.1 GCA_024402835.1 Alphaproteobacteria bacterium
GAAGCGACGCGGAGTGAAAGGGGACCAACGAAGTGGGGAATTACAATCAGCTGCCCCAACCAAGATAGACAAAACCGCCGACAAGAGCGGTTTTTTATTTGGTTTCTGATATTTGTGTATGGTTCGAAAGTCAACAAATAAAAATTTGTAAATTTTTTCAACTTTCGAACTTTTTTAATAACATTTGGACATATATTAAAATGCACCAAATGGTGCATTTTTTTATTGCCCACTATAGTTTTTTATGATAGCATGTCATACAGCAATAAAGGTGTCTGTATGACAGGTATTGAATATATAAAAAATGCAGTGATTGAATTACTTAAAAATAACTTTAACGGGCATGATGATAAACATGTGTTTCGCGTTTATAATACGGCAATGAAATTTTGTGATGAAATTACATCTGCTAATCGTGATTTGGTGGCTGTTGCTGCATTATTGCATGATTGTGATGATTATAAACTGTTTGGTGAAGAATCTGAACGTCTGATGACCAATACCAAACGCATATTGTCTGGTTCTGGATTTGATGCCGAATTCTGCGAAAAATGTATAAATATTGTAAAAACTATTGGATACAGTAAACGCTTAAAGGGTATTGCTGCATATGGTATCGAAGGTGCTATTGTATCCGATGCTGATATGTGTGACGCATCAGGGTGTACAGGTCTGTTACGGTGCATAGAATATCGTTCTGGAACGGTTCAAGCTTTCTTTGATCCAGATTATTTCCCAGAAGAAATGGATGCCGAAAAGTATAGAAAATCAAAAGTCGATCCGTGTGTAAATCACTTTTTTGTTAAAATTTTTCATTTGCGCGATATGTGCTTAACAGAACCGGGACGCAAATATGCAGAGAAAAAACATCAAACCTTGGTTAGTTTTTTGAATGCTTACTTTGATGAAGTGGATGCACCACAGACATGGAAAGATTTGCTGAAGAAATACGAATAAAATCATTTGAATAAGTGATAGATTTCTTTTTTATATCGTCAATCACTTGCCCAATCTCCAACAATTCGGCTCGCGAATTGCACAGATAGCACAACCAAAGATTTAACCGGCCAAAGTGCCGGTTTAATTTTTGGTTCTGGTGATGGTTCGACCATGCAACACAAGTTGCTTGGTTCGGGACGAAGCGCCAGCGAAGTGAAAGGGGCCCAACGAAGTTGGGAATTACAATCAGCTGCCCCAACCAAAGATTTAACCGGCCAAAGTGCCGGTTTAATTTTTGGTTCTGAGCGATGGTTCGACCATGCAACACAAGTTGCTTGGTTCGGGACGTAGCGAAGCGGAGTGAAAGGGGCCCAATGAAGTTGGGAATTACAATCAGCTGCCCCAACCAAGATGTACAATCGTTCGTTTAAGAGCGGTTTTTGTTTAGATTTCTAATACTTTCACAGAGTTCGAATGTTAATATCAGAAAATTAACAATTTTTTACCATTTTCGAACTGAGTGTGGTATAATTTTAGACAGTTAGAGGCAAGGTTATGAATAAATTTTTTACAGTTTTTAAGAAAAATTATGAAACCCCGCGGTTAAAAATAAACATTCTTGAACCAAATGTGGAAAATGCAAAATTGGTATATGATGTTTTAAAACGTCAAAATAAACAAGATTTTCAATATGCACCAATGACAGATAAAATTTTACCTGAAACTTTGGATGAAACACTGATGATGATGCAAAATCAGGATGAATGGTGCAAAACAAATGGTGTTAATTGGTATGTTTTCTATAACGATGAATTAATCGGAGATCAAAGGATGTTTTATTGGGAAAATAATAAAACTCTTCAATGTGCAGATGTTTGGATTGCTCGTGAATATTGGGGTAATGGTTTTAATCAAGAGATTCATAAATTAATAGAACAATTGGCTTTCACAGAACTAAAAGCAAACAGGATATGCCGTCAATGTATGAAAGATAACAAAAAATCTTTTGATTCTATTACTAAATCTGGTTTTCATTTAGATGGTATAAACAGGCAATTTTTTGCTATGCCAGATGGAACATACATGGATCAATGTTTGTTTTCAAAACTAAAATCAGAATATAATAAATAGAAAATTATTTATTAAACACAATATCTTTTGCTTTTGCCAAAACAGCCATGTCAATAGTTTTAGTATTGGGTTTATACAGTTCAAAATTATCTTTATGTTTGCAAATTTCGCGCCATTCTTGAAGTGACGGTTGTGATTCAAGTTTGCTTTTCAGAACATATACTTTAATGTTTCCACTTTTTATTTCTTGCATAATATCTATTTCATGAACTTTTGTAATTTTTTTATCTGTTAAACAATAATAATCTGACCCATCTGGCAAAAAACCATCAGAATCAACTTCATAAACATATGCTTTTTCAGGAATATTCTGATTTAGTTGTTCAATATACAAACTATCAATACCCTGTGGGGATTTCCAACCAGAATCAGTTCCAATCAACCGCATCATGGCATATAGTTTTGCGTGTGTGAAACTGGGGGTTGCAAAAACCGCCGTTATTGGTGTTTTCATACCATTTATATAGGCTGTTTTTTTATGTATAACCCCATCTGGTATTTCATATTGTGAACCATGATAAAGAGTTTTTGGAATATTATTCATACTACCAATTGTATCAAAAACATACTAAAAATTCAACACAAACTCTATAAAACTAACTTATCTTCCGCCTGCTCAATTTCCTGACCAAGAGACAATAATTCCTGTAAATTGGCTCGCGAATTGCACAGACAGCACAACCAATGTTTAATCAAATT
>JAKSSZ010000011.1 GCA_024402835.1 Alphaproteobacteria bacterium
TGGGGACAACTGTATCCGAACCGCGCAAAGTTTTTATTATCGTTCTGGCTATTTCGGATTTACCCATACCCAAATCACCATGTAAAGCAACAGTCGTTGGCGCAATTAAAGTTTTTGCAAAATCAACAGCCCAATCGCGTGTTGCTTGTAAATCTTTTAAAATATATTCTTTCATGTTATTTATTCTTTTTATCTTTTCTCAATTTAATATCCAATTTTGCTCCAAGCCACCCCAAAAACAAAAAGAGTACTTCAAATAGTATCATAATATGTATATTATTTAATAAGTTATTATTTACACAATATCTAAATAATTCAAATGCACCACTTAACAATACACAGTACGGAAACCATTTTATAAACGAATATTTTTTCATATTTTTCCTTTCTTTATTCCAATAACAACAAATCTTCTTCTAGTTTATGTATTCTATCACGTATTTTAGCAGCTTTTTCAAACTCTAAATCATCTGCATATTTTAACATTTCTTTTGTTAATTTTTCAATTTCTTTGTGTAAACCAATAGCATCAAATACATTATCTTTATCATATATCAAATTATCATTTGTCTTGTTTGGTTGTACTATTACTTCGTTAAAAATGTCTTTGTGTATAGTTTGCGGTATTATGTTATGCTCAATATTATATTGTTGTTGTTTTGCACGTCTGCGGGAAGTTTCTTCCAATGCACGCTTCATAGAATCTGTCATATTATCAGCATAAAGTAAAACACGACCATTAGCATTACGGGCTGCCCGTCCAATTGTTTGTATTAACGAACGTTCCGAACGCAAAAAACCCTCTTTGTCTGCATCTAAAATAGCAACAAGTTCACATTCTGGGACATCTAGTCCTTCGCGTAACAAGTTGATACCGACTAAAACATCATATTTACCAAGTCGCAAATCTCGTAACAAATCTATTCTTTCCAATGTTTCTATGTCCGAATGCAAATAACGTGCACGTATATTGTGTTCTGTTAAATAATCAGTTAATTGTTCTGCCATCTTTTTTGTAAGTGTTGTTACTATGACACGTCCATGTGTTTTTTGTATTTCATCCAACAAATCATCTACTTGGTATTTTGTAGGACGAACTTCGCAAATAGGATCAAGCAACCCCGTTGGACGTATAACTTGTTCTGAAACAATACCATTTGCTTGTTCAAGTTCCCATTTTGCTGGAGTCGCTGAAACAAAAATTGTTTGAGGTCTTAGATTATCCCATTCTTCAAATGTCAATGGTCGGTTATCTATACAAGCAGGTAATCTGAATCCATATTGTGATAATGTTTCCTTGCGAGCCCTATCTCCACGCGCCATTGCAGATATTTGTGGAACCGTTACATGACTTTCATCTATAAACAATATTGAATCTTTTGGTAAATATTCAAATAAAGTTGGTGGCGGTTGCCCAGGTAATCGCCCAGATAAATATCTAGAATAATTTTCTATGCCATGACAAGTACCAGTTGTGGTCATCATTTCTATATCAAAATTAACGCGTTCACGTAATCTTTGTTCTTCAATATACTGCATATTATTATGAAAATAATTTAATCTTTCTTGTAAATCTTCACGAATTATATCAACGGCCTGTAATACCGATGGCAAAGGTGTTGCATAATGAGTATTAGGATAAATAACAATTTTATTTATATTTGATATTTTTTTACCAGTTAAAACATCAAATTCGTAAATCTCTTCTATTTCATCTCCAAAAAAAGATATTTTCCATGCTCTATCTTGTGAGTGCGATGGAAAAATATCCATGGTGTCACCACGAACTCTAAAAGTTCCGCGTGTAAAATCTATATCATTTCTTTTATATTGAATATCAACCAAAGCGCGCATAATATTTTTCATAGAAACATTATCATTTACATTTAATATCAACCGCATTTGAATATATTGCTCGGGTGAACCCATACCATAAATAGAAGAAACCGAAGAAACAACTATAACATCCCGTTCTTCTAACATTGCACGTGTAGCACTGTGACGCATTCTGTCCAATTGTTCATTTATAGAAGCGTCTTTATCTATGTACGTGTCTGTCGTTGGCATATACGCTTCTGGTTGATAATAATCATAATAAGAAACAAAATATTCAACGTGATTATTCGGAAAAAACGACTTCATTTCTGTATATAATTGTGCCGCTAAAATTTTATTTGGTGCCATAATCAAGGCCGGTCTTCCCAATTCTGCAATTACATTTGCCATAGTAAATGTTTTTCCAGAACCTGTCACACCCAACAAAACCTGTGATTTTTTGTTGTTTTTTATTCCGGACACCAATTCAGAAATAGCCTGTGGTTGATCTCCCATAGGTTTATACGGTGAAACTAAATCAAAAATACATTTTTTTTGCGACATTTTATTTTTTTATTACCAAACCTTAATATAATTCATTATAATAAAAATACAAGGAAAGAGAATATGAGTATTAAACCCAGATACAAACGTAGAATAACCTGGACCTGTATATCATTACTGGGAAGTTTGTTATTGGCTATAATTATAGTTCCACCCATGATAAATTTAAATTCTTTGGCAACAAAAATAGAAGATACTATTTTTGCACAAACAGGGGTCAAAGCAAAAATAAATGGCGGGATAAATTTCAGTTTATTGGGTAAAGCGACTATCGTTGCGCACGATATTAGTATTGCAAATGGACATATTGATTCATGTGAATTTACAATTCCTGTGTTTAGCATCTTTGATGTTAAACAAGCAAATATATCTGGGGATATCATTGTAAATAAAGCCAATATAAAAATACAGAAATTGTCGCAATTTAATATAAAAAACAATATACACATCCAAGATTCTGTCGTTAATTTTTTAAATAAAGATTATGCTATTGTGACAGCAACAGTATCAAACAATGACTTTTATTGCATCACTCGCACCAACCAACATAAATATGAAATTAACATGCGCAACAATGATTTTGTTGTCATAAATAATAACAACAAATTAAAAATAATTGGGCATTTGTCAGAAGACGGTTCGGCACGTGGTTCTTTGGAAATTATCGCAGAAAACATAAATAAATGGTTTGAATTTGACACCCCAAAAATCACAGGAAAATTTCCAATAACGACAAACTTTGAATGGAACGGAAATTATGATATAAAATTTAACAATATATCCACAGACAATGTAAAAGGAAATATATATTTAAACGAAAATGGTTCACGGTTTATTCAATTAAAATCAAACAAATCAAATATGGATTTTTCATTTTTATTACAACCAACAAAATTTTTTATAAATACAACTGTTGACTTAGATTTTTCTGGAAATATAAAATTTGCAAATAATACTTTTAATCATATTTATGTAAATGCGGTTGGAACGGATTCTGAATTAACTATAAATAAAATTATTGCTGATGACACGACCATTCAACAAGGACATATTACAAAATATGGTGCAGAAAATATAAACATAACATCAAAATATAATGGAAAAAATATATCTTGTTTGTTTTCAGGAACACCAAACAAATGGAGTTGTTCTGATTTTGCTTATGATAACAAAATAACAGGTAGCGTGTATTATAACGACAATCACTTTGATATAATATTAAAATCAAATACCGACATAGATAATTTACAAGAATTATTAACTGATGCAAATTCTTTAATAGAAAACGCCAATATCAGTTTTATGTTCCCAAACATGGCCGGAACAATAAAAATCATAAATAAAAAGCAACAAGTTTCATACGAGTTTATAAAAAATAAAAATCTGACATGGGCTAAAACAAGTTTAGATTTTCTGCCCAAATTTATGTATGATGAATACGGAGATTTTATGTGGCAAGGTGATGAAATGTATTTCATACCATACAGCAAAACATGGCAATTAAAAACAAACGGAAATTATTTTAATATTGTTGGTAATTCTTTTAAAGAATGGTTAAACAATCTAAATTTACAAGCAATAAAAGATTCTGCATACACAATATATGGTAATTATAAAAACAAATCTCTTGCTGGGCTTACAATTAACGTTTTAAATCATACATTTAAAGGTTCCGCTGTTGGTAATAACATAGTATTAAAAACAGATATATTAAATATAGATAGTTTAATAGAACAAAAATATTTAGACAATTATGAAGAATTATCTTTCTTTTATCCCGCTGTAATAACATTACCTTTTGCAATAGATATAAATTTATCTTTATCTGCAAACGAGATGATTTATAAAAACATAAAATACAACAGTTTTATTTATTCATTAAAAGAAAACACTCAAACTTTTTCTATTGCGGATTCTGCACGTGGTAATTTGCTTGCCACACTCAAAAAAGACAACGCAAATTATTTTTTAGATGTTCAATTAAACAAGTTTTTAATAAATGGCTTTTTATTACCAACAAACACACCTTTAAATATATCCGACTCTGTTATAACATCGGAAATTCATCTACAAACAAACGGAAAAATAGCATATGATTTTTGGAATAATTTTTATGGAACTTTTGACGCAAGTTTTGATGGTGGAACATTACAAGGATTGGGAATAGCAAACTTTTATGCAAACTATCAAAACATACATACTTTAAATGCCGAAGAATATCTATCACAAGCTTTTAGTGGTGGTATTTCGCCAATAAAAAAATTACAAATTACCGGTGATTATAATAGTGGAAATATAAAAACCACAACACCTTTTACATTATTATTAAAACATACCGACATTGTGGGAACAATGGAATTTTATGACAAAAAAATGCAAACAAATTTAAATATACTTTTACGTGGAACTTCAACAAATCCAACACCTATAAATTTACAAATAAACAAAAACGGTTCGCGTGATTATTCACTATCTGAAATAATGACAACATTTGATGCAGAATATATGAAAGATTTTATACGTTCTCACGATAGATTTTAATATAAAAATCCCGGTATTTGCCGGGATTTTTTATTAGCCTTTTTTACGAACTTGGATATGAACTTCACGTAACTGTTGTTCTGTCACTTCACGTGGCGCACCCAACATTAAATCTTGACCACGTTGATTTGTTGGGAACAAAACAACTTCACGTAAATTTTCAGCACCTATCATTATTTGGACAAGTCTATCTAATCCAAAAGCACACCCACCGTGCGGAGGAGCACCGTATTGGAAAGCGGCATACATTCCACCAAATTTTTCTTTTACAACTTCGGGGCCATATCCAGCAACAGCAAAAGCCTTTATCATAGTTTCTGGATTATAATTTCTTAACCCACCACTACATATCTCGCAACCATTTAAGACCATATCAAATTGATTTGCTTTTATTTTCAATGGTTCATCTTTATCCAAATCACCTTTTGGCAAACTAAATGGATTATGACCGAAATCAATTTGACCAGTTTCTTCATTTAATTCATACATTGGAAAATCTTCAATCCAACAAAATCTGAATTCTTTTTCATCAATTAAATTCAAATCTTCACCCAATTTTATACGTAATTTTCCAGACGCTTTTGCAGCGTTTTCTGAATTATCACAAACAAAAAACAGTGATGAATTATCACCGGCGATTTTATGCAATTGTTCAATTCGTGTTGCATCTAATTTTTTAACAACAGGCCCTTTTGCTTCTTCGGCAAAAACAATATAACCCAAACCACCAAGTCCAAGTTCTTTTACAGCATAATCGCCAAGTTTATCAAACCAAGAACGAGGTTTGTCTGCAGATGCCGGTGCAGGAATTGCACGAACCACAGCACCATTTTCTATGGCATTTGCAAAAATACCAAAATCAGAACCACGAAAAACTTCTGTGACATCAGAAATTATAATTGGATTACGTAAATCTGGTTTATCTGTCCCATATTTCAACATTGCTTCTTCAAATGGAATATGAGGAATTTCCGGACATACTTTTGCATCTGGAACAAAGGTCTTTATCATTTCAGGCATCAATTCATTTCCAATTGCTTGAATTTCAGGCACCTCTACAAAAGACATTTCTATATCTAATTGATAAAATTCTATCAATCTATCTGCACGCAAATCTTCATCACGAAAACATGGCGCTATTTGAAAATATCTATCAAATCCAGATATTTGTATTAATTGTTTAAATTGTTGTGGCGCCTGTGGCAATGCATAAAACATTCCATGATGGACACGACTGGGGACCAAATAATCACGAGCGCCTTCGGGACTGGATACCGTTAAAATTGGTGTTTGGAATTCCGAAAAACCCAAATCCCACATTTTATCACGAATATATTTCATAACACGGTTACGAAATAAAATATTTTTATGCATAGTTTCACGACGCAAATCAATAAAACGATATTTTAAACGTAAATCTTCGGCAACATCATTATCATCACCAAAAACTTGTAAAGGCAAAACATCGGCATTTGTCAATATTTCCCAAGAGGTCGCTTGGACTTCTATTTCACCAGTAGGCAATTTATCATTTATTGCATCAGCCGAACGAGCAACAACATTACCAGTAATTTTTATTACTGATTCCGAATGAATTTTTTCAAGATTTGCATCACCACCATCAAAAACACATTGTGTGATTCCATAATTATCACGCAAATCTATAAATAATAAAGAACCATGGTCACGTTTACGATGAACCCAACCAGATAAAGTCACAGTTTCACCAACATTTGCAGATTTCAATTCACCACAAGTGTGTGTTCTGTATTTTGATTTTAAAGATATCATTTTTACACCCTTTGTTTTGGTGCTTTTTTTACATATATTTAGCACCAATTCAAATCTTAAATACAGGGGCGCTAAGATTTTTTCGCGCGGTGCCACCCTGCTCTTTTTACTTTACAGAACTTCTATTACTCCACGGTTGTCGGTCGTATCAACATAATAAAATATTCTTCATTGTTTCTAAATTCACCAAAAACAAATACACGGTTATGTTATAACCCAATTTCAAAAATTTCAACAATAAATATAGTTATGCTCTTTGTCTTTTTTTATACCTTTCGACTGCAGCATTATATCTATTAAGAGCAGCTGCTTCTTGTTTCTTCAATAAACGAGCTTTAACAAGTGTTGTCTTATGTCCTAAGACAGCCTGTCTATAAGCCAATTTCGACTGTCGAAGTTTCATTGCATTGCTTGAGGTGGGTTTCTTATCATATTCTGACTGGGCTTTTTCTACCAATACTTTATTTTTTTTAACTTTATTATATGCTATTACACAATATTCTTTTGCATAATTTTCTGCAATCTGTCGTGCTTTCTCAAACTCGTTCCACAATCGCTTTAATTCTGCATCTGTATTTATATTTTGGGAACCACCAGCTGGGCGACGCGCACCTTGTGAACTCGCATTATTTTGTGATGAACCAGATGGACGACTTTGTTGCCTACCTGTGTTTTGTGTGGTTGAACCAGAGGAACTCGGTCTCTGTGAACTTGTAGATTGTGATGTTTGTCTTCTTCTACTAAAAATCTCTTGAAAAACTCTATTAGCTTCATTTATATTTTGAAATCTTGTAGTTGCATCACTAGCAGTATTTCTATCTGGATGATATCTCATGGCCAGATTTCTATATGCTCTGCGCACTTGATCTTCCGTAGCATTTTGTGGAACGCCAAGAATTTGTGCGGCTTGAACCATATTCATCTTTGATTTAACATTCTTTTGTACACCCTTTGTCACCGCCATACGTATATTGTTTCCATTTCTGTCCCAATTCGCGTATATCCCATCAGTGAATATACGTGGTCTTCCATTGGGGCTATCAATAGAAACAGAACTTCTATACAATGTTGTTTCTATAACTCCATCAGCAGTAATGGATATATGTAAATTTTCATTGATATGTTGCCTTATATATTTCCACAAAGGCGTATCAAAATCTATATCAGTCAATTTATTAATCATTTCCTCTAAATCGACCATATTGCTACCCGGAACTCTTCGATTTGGTACAAATTTTGTATTAGTATTCAAAATAGTCTCCTTCTTTTCGTTAATTATACCATACTGAGCTCCTATTTACAAATATAATTCACATACAGAATACAATTACTGATTTTATATCAATATGGATAAAAATATCTTGAATTGGTTTTTGTTCTGTATTAGAATATAAACATACAAAGATAGTTGTATAGATTGTGATATTGCTGTCTTTGATTGTAAATTTATAAATTGATCGCAAGATCCCCCCACACAATAAAAATAGATGATTGTCATCTAAGTAAACTTTAGGTGCAAAAAATGTTAGACATAACAGTACATAATGCAATTATATTTGCAGCAGAAAAGCATAAAAACCAGATTAGAAAAGGGTCGGGATTACCTTATATTGTTCATCCATTAGAAGTTATGCAAATCTTGCAAGAGCATGGATGCAGCACAGATGTTGTGATTGCCGGAATATTACATGATGTTCTGGAAGACACAAATACGACTTGCCAAGACATACAACAAAATTTTGGAGAACATGTTTTATCACTGATATTAAGTGAAACACAAAATAAAAACAAGCCATGGAAAGAGCGCAGACAAGAGGCATTAACACGAATACAAAACGAAAGTATAGAAGTCCAACAAGTTTGTTGTGCTGATAAATTATCAAACATTCGCAGTATTTACGCGGACAGTTTGACCATGGGAGAATCTGTATTCCAGATATTTAATGCCCCGAAAGAAGATGTAAAATGGTATTATAAAAGTTTAGTTATAGCACTAAATAAAATAGATGACTATAAAATGAAGCAAGATTTTAAAGATTTAGTTGAAAAAGTTTTCGGATAAATTCATGGTGCCTTAAGCAAGAATCGGACTTGCGACTCGTCCTTACCAAGGACGTGTTTTACCACTAGACTATTAAGGCGACTGTTGTATTATAATCTAAGCCATATAAAAAGCAACACAAAACCAATCTTTCGTTTTGACTTTTAAAAAAATCACTATATAATAGAAAGGCATTGGCGGCGTAGCTCAGTGGTAGAGCAGAGGAATCATAATCCTTTGGTCAGGGGTCCGAATCCCTTCGCCGCTACCAAGAATTTAACCCCGATTTATTCGGGGTTTAATTTTTGGTACAGGGATTTGGACACCGGCACAGGGGTCCGAACCGCAGCAAAAAGGCGGAATAACGCCGGTCCACCGAAGTTTTAACGAAGGTGGATTTTGCAAGGGAGTGAAGCGCAAGCGAAACAATCCCGAAGCCGCATAGTATCAAAACCAAAAAACATGAATTTTGTTAAAACTGTCCAATTTTTACATAATTCTACACATCGACTACATGGCGGTTTACACGGTGTATATGTTGAAAAATAGACAGTTTTATGATATAATGCCGAAAAGAAGAAAAACAAAGGTTTTTATAATGATTTATTACAATGAAAATGATATTTTAATCAGAGATTTGGCAGAATCTGACGCAGAAATAATATCTCATGAAGAACATTTACAAGGGCTGTTGGATAAACAACCAGCTAGATATTTTCGCAGATTGAAAGACGTAGCAGATGGAAAATGTGTTTCTTTAGTGGCAGAATACAAAGGTAATCCTGCTGGTTATATCAATGTTTATTTTGATTCTCAATGGGGTGCATTTGCTGGTAAAGGCTGGCCAGAAATTATTGATATGAGGGTGCTAGAGAAATATCAGAAAAATGGTGTTGGTAATATGTTAATGAATATCGCAGAAGATATATCAAAAAAATATTCTGATACAGTTTATTTAGGTGTTGGTGTAAATAGTAATTATGGTTCTGCATTCAGAATGTATGTTAAACACGGATTTGTCCCAGATGGTACTGGTTTGTGGAGAAATGACGAACATTTAGAAAATTATAAAGATATAAAATATGATGACGACGTTATTATCTATATGTCAAAGAAATTCTAATGGGTTTGAATATGAACGATTATTTAGCAATTATCAAAGAAACATTTCCTGAATTAAATATTCAAGATTTTTCTGTTCTTGGAAAGGGTAATTTGGCAGCAACTTGTTTAGTCAATAAAAACATTGTTTTTAAAATTACAGGTACAAGCGAAAAAGCCCTTAAAGATACAGAACACGAAATATATCTTTTGAAACTGATAAACCATAATCTGTCATTTAATATCCCTAAAATTCTTTATGACGGTAAAATAAACAATGGTGGTTGGGTATTTGGCGAAAGTTTATTGCCAGGAATCACTTATTCCAAAGAATTACACAACAGTTTTGATAAAGATACCCAGATAGATATTTTACGACAAATTGGCAAAATTATGCGCGAATTACATTCTGTCAAAATAAATGACGATAAGAAAATGTTATTTGTGGGCGATTATAAACAGAATATCGCTATGTTTAACGAATACTTTTCTGACGAAGTTAAACAATGTTTCAGCCAATCAGATATTGAACGAATAAATGCTGTTCGTGAAAGATATGAATATCTGTCCATACACTATCCTGTTGAATTGGTTTTGGTGCATGCTGATATGCATTTTGGTAATTTTATGTTTGACACAGAACACAAAAAGATTACTGGTTTAATAGATTTTGGTGCAGCACATTTTTCAGAACCAGCACGAGATATGCATTATTACTATGGTGAAGATATAAAAAATATTTTGGAAGGTTATGATGAAACCCAAGATACTTATTTACCAGAACGTCAGAAATTCCATTCTGTTACGAATTTTTTGGAAAATATAGGCGGATATATACAAGAAAATCTATTCCCAGTTAAGGAAATACAAATATTGTTAAGTATTCTATAAAACAAAAAACTAGTTGTTCGACCGGTTTTTTTATGATACTGGTCATAATTTGCAATCTACCTCAAACACATCTTTGTTATTTGGGTTATTACATTCTTCGCAAAGCGGAACAATATATATTTTAGAATCAAAAAAATTGTCACATCTTTGCACATGCCCACCATGTTTTGCCAAGTTTAAGCAACCGCATCTAGCACAAAAAGTTGCTGTGTCGCCAGTCATTTTTTCCCAATATTTTAACCAACTGTAATCTTGGTAAGGATATGGGGGTGTTTCCCCGGCGGTGCCGGGTACATTTTTTACTTTGATGTTTGCCATTTTTTACTCCTTGAGTTATGGCATCGGGAAAAAATTTATTACAAATCTTATTTTTTTATGATAAACTCATAATTGAGTCGATATGTAATCGGTCTTTTCCGATTGTTTATTTTTCCACCGATTTTCATGGCCGTGAATTTCGGTGGGACTTCTTAAATCAATATGTGGAACATATCGATTTCTACCATTCAATATATAGTGTTTTGTATGTGTTAGCAACGTCTAAAATGTGTTAAAAATATCATTTTGTGCTTGAAATTTTGTAAAGCCCGATAACAGCACTTTGTAGCTACCGATTCGTTGCAGAAATCTGCGATTTTTTGTATAAAATACCGAATTTTTACGTGATTTATGTTAAAGACGGTCGTTTTTGCCCGGAAAACCGATTCGTTTGGGTTATTTCTTCGTTATCTTTTTCAACTCTTTAGCATTGCGACCGGTTAAAACAGGTTTGCCGGTTTTTGATTCAATCTTTTTTCTGGCATCACCGGCTACGCTTGCACCTTCACGTGCAACACGAAGATTTTCTGACAAACCGTATGGCTTTTCTTTTTTTGCGATTTCTGTTATTGTTGCTTCGGCTAGCATATTCAGAACCAATTCCAAATTGCTCATATTATCACGCAGGTTTTCTTTGTATAACCCCTTTAACTTTTTATATTGGCGGGTATTCATCCCAGTCCAGCCTTTATAAATTTCATCTGTTAAAATAGCGTATTCTACACCTTTTTTGACACCACCACGGTCCCATTCGTCAGTAAGTAATTTTCGAACTTCGATTGTTTTTAATCTTTGATTTATCCAATCAAGAGAATAACCTTTTTTGGCATATGTTTCCAATGCGCGATTTATAGCAATTTCGGGGTCTGCAATTTCATCTAATCTTTCAGAACCAACACGTGCCAGCCATTGTTTAAAAGGTTCTGCTTTTTTGCTTGGGATAGATTGTACTAAGCGTAAAATCTGTTCTGCATCCCCAACATCCGTTTCGCGCATTTTGCCATCTGGGGCAAGCATTTTCAACTGGTTACAATTTGTAACCGTTTCATTACCCTCTGATTTAAGGCGATTTTTTAATACTTTCCAATAATTTCGTGCCTGTTGATAATCGGAATCTGTAAGAACACTTATGATATCGACAACAGAAAAATACCATTTTTCTACTTTATCATCCCAAAGGGTTCGAATATTTTTATCTTCAAATAATTTTATACTGGTCGATTGTGTCATTTTTACTTCCTTTGTATTGATTATAGACGTAAAAAATTTGTAATTCCAGTTTTATGTTATTCGGTGTATTGGCTTAACAGAAAATTCAAAAATAAAGTTTTGTTCTAATGTGCGATGAAGTGAGATAAAACTATAAATGCATATTGTCTTTTTGTATG
>JAKSSZ010000110.1 GCA_024402835.1 Alphaproteobacteria bacterium
CTGTAGTAAATAAAAGAAAAAGAAGGGTGGAAAAGTGAATGAAGATGGTTGTTTGAATGACCAAGAACAAACGGATTCTGTTGGTAAAAAAAAAAAAAAAAATTCTGCTACAACGTTATTCCAACAAGTTTTGGCTGATGTTGAAAAAGAAGCACAAGCAAAATATAATGCGAAATTAACAAAAGAACAAAATGTTTGTTTGGCAAATAATAATGGTGGAATCCAGGGTGTTGCTGATAATGGAAGTACATTTATGTGGGTTAAATTAAAATCCAAGAAAACACCTGGAAATTATTCAACAAAAGGTTTAACAGACAAACAAATAGTTGCAAGTAACGATTTGTATGGTTCTTTCTGTCGTGCACGTATTCATATATTGTCTGACGACAAACAAATCCAAGATGCTTTGGGTGATGATTCATACGCATATTTCGCGGTTGGTGATGCATTCACGTGTGGTTCATGGATTTCCCAAGACAGATTGGATAAAATAACTGAAAAGGTTGGTGAAAAAGCGCGTAAAGAAGCAGGTGAAGGTTCACAAAAAGAAAAAATGACATACGCATGGTCGGTTATTGGTGGACTCTTGGGTGGTGGTGCCATTGGAACAGGTTTATCTGAATCTGGTGCAATATCTGGTTTGTTAAATAAAGCCGATACTAAAATGGGGATGAATAAAACAAACGAAGATAGAAAAAAAGAATGTGCAAAGTTTGTAAAGAATGCAAGAAGTGCAGTTGATACAAATTCTGTTTCTTCGGCTAATTCTTATGCAAAATCTGCTTTGAAATCTTGTAGAGATTTAGCAGGCAAAGATTCTTGCCCAAGTGAAGAAGTCGCTTGGTATACCGATTCTGCCGCTGTTGTAGATGGTAGTACAGTGGATGGTTTTAATAAAGCCATAAGCAATATAAAATATGTTTGTAATGGTTATATTAATGAAAGTCCAGCAAATGCTGCAAAAGACAACGCTAAAACAAGCTGTTTAAACTCTATAACTATGGCTGAAAATAGCGCAAACACTCCAGAAATAAGAAGTAACGAATTAGTAAAAGCATCTGCTCAGTGTAAAATTATTGATCCAAATAATACAATGTGTGCAGCGGTTGCTTACTCCGAAGGTACAGTTACTACGGCAGCAAAAACAAACAACAAAGAAGCGTTTTTATCTTATATATCTGAGATAGAAAGTGGTTGTGATGAAGCTAGTGATGTGTCTGCTGCTGATGCAAAACGTAACAAAGCGATTCGTATAGCAGTTCCACTTGCTACTGCCGCTGCTGGGGGTGCTTTGGGTGCAGGCATTAGCGCTTCTGTTTTGAAAGCAAAATACGAAAAAGCAGAAAATGAAGCAATTGCCGAATGGATGGAAAAAGTTGGGGAACATATAAAATGTTATTTGGGTTCCGAAGAACTTGGTTCATACGGTGATGTTGTGACATTTGATATTAATTAAAGAAAACGCCCGTTTGGGCGTTTTTTTATAAAATAAAATTAGGTAAATTTATATTTTTATGATAAAATCTTTATCATGAAAGCGAAAGAAAGTTTTTTACCACAAAGTATGCGCTCTGTGTTCCATGAAATATATATATACTTGATTGGTATATGTGTTGTTTGTGTGTCTGTGTGGTTAATAATCGCATTGTTTTTTTATAACTCAACGTTATCTGGATTCGGAATATTTGGAACGTTTGGTGAACATTATTATACGGGTAAAATAATCGGATTTATTAAATATGTAATTGGCTTTATACCTGAATTGTTTTTATTTATGTGTTTGGGACGATTCGGTCTTTCATTATTATCATCAAATATAACAAAAGAATCGGCCCCAGAATATAATTTTCTGCGTGGTTTTGTTGCTTTGTGTTTCGGTGTGTCTGGATTGGGATTAATATCAAAATCTGGATGTTGGGGCGGTTATGCGGGCGCTGTTGTATATGCTGATATTGTATCTTTGGTTCCAAAATTTGTATTACCTATTGGAATATTATTTATAGTTTTGTTTGTTTGGTTGTCTGCTAAATTATTACATATAAAATTATCCCATTTGATTGCTATATCAAAAACAGTTTGGAATATAACAAAATGGGTTCTGTCTGTATTCCATTTAACGACCCCGCCGGAAAATATTATATCAAAACCAGATGAGGTTGAAGATATAGTTCCAGAAAAAATAATAAAACCATTACGTCGCAGAAAGAAAAGAAATACGGAAACAGAACAAACAATATCAACAGATTTTGAATACGAATTACCGCCACCAGAATTGTTGGAAAAATCGGATTTTGGTAAAAATGTGGTAACACCTGAATTTAGACAAACAGCAATTTTATTACAAGAACATTTTGAAGAATATAATATTTTTGGAAAAGTAGTTGGAATAAAACCAGGGCCAATTGTCACACAATATGAATTTGAACGCGAACCCGGAACACGTGTTGCAAAATTTGAAGAATTATCACGTGATATGGCGTTGGCTATGGGAACAGAAAAGATTCGTATTTCACCAATATCTGGAAGTATTTATATCGGTATAGAAATGCGAAACAGACAACCACAAACAATTAAATATCAAACTATAATTTCTAATCCGTCTTTTGTAGATTCAAAATTTTCTATACCACTTGCTTTGGGTGTGAATATTAGTGGCGAACCAATGTATTATGATTTAGCAAAAATGCCACACATGTTAATTGC
>JAKSSZ010000111.1 GCA_024402835.1 Alphaproteobacteria bacterium
TTGCCTGTTTCAGAAAACAAAGATTTAATCTTGTATCAAGTGGTTTATCAGAAGAATTTACCATATAAGCGAAAAACATACGTTCTTCTGGATCTCTTATGTCTGGCAAAATATAATCATTCCAAAGAATCCTATAATTTCCATCAGCAAATTTTGTTACAATATTTTCCACATGCCTTACTCTAAAAACAAACCAACCACTTATTCCCAAAACACATATTAATATTAATATGATATTCAGCCATTTTTTCATTTTTGTTCTCCTTTGTTTTTATCTTCATCTATTGCCATTTCAACAAGCATTTCTATATATTCGCAAATATGATTATAATTTGCAAGTTGTTGATGAGTATTTATTTTTCCATTATCTAAACATTCTACCAACCAACTTGTTTTTAATTTATTTATATAAAAATCTTTCAATGTATTTTTCCAATTTGCTTTATTTATTAAATATATTGGTTTTAAGAACCTCATATTATCTATGGTGCAATCCATAATTCTTTTTATCTCGTACCAATATGCTAAATTTATAGATTGCTGTAATTTCATTTCTTCACATAATTTTATAAACATATCTTTGTTTATCGGAAAAAAATGTTTTGATGAATAAAAATTGTAAAAATCTGAATACGCCAATATCGGTGTATATGCTTTTTTATCTATAACACCCAAATACCCCTTTAATAATGAATCTGTCATATTATCTTGGACCCATTGTTTTACCAATTCTTTGCGAGTATTCTGAAAAGCAATCCATATTTTTAACATATTATTTCCTATTCACAATCACGATAAAAGCCAATTTGTCCGTGTTTTACCGCATCTTTTTTTACTTTCATTTCATTTTTCAACATATCTGTTATTGTATTTATGTCTGTTATTCCCAATATTTTTGCTTTGTTTTTTACAACGACAAAGTCACCTGGTGCCAAATACAATAAACTACTAATTGTTTGATTATCTGGTTCCAAATTAAAGAAATCTTTATATGCTATTTTAACTTGCTCTAATTTCATATAGTCATATTTCACTTTGAACGTAAAACGTCTCAAAGCTGCTGCATCTAAACTATTCATTAAATTTGTTGTACAAACAAATGGAATTTGTGCATTTTCCATCTGGGTCAACATTTCATTGACAGATGCAGTTTCCCAATCATGAGTTGCGTATGTTCTGTCCATTAAAAAACTATCCGCTTCATCAAATACCAATATTGAATTTGTATCTCTGGCTTCGGCAAAAGCTCTTGCTATATTTTTTTCTGTTTCACCAACATATTTATTATTTAAATCACTTGCGCGTTTTTTTATAACCTTCATGTTCAGTTTATCTGCTAGATATTGCACGTATGCCGTTTTTCCGGTTCCACTTGCACCATACAAACACAAAGAAAAACTTTTTGCTTTGTTTTGTGTTAATCTATCTGCCAATAACTTCATATCTGTATCTGTATTTAATAATGTAGTATCAAAATCAACATTATCCGCATTTGTGATTTTTTTATTTGGCCTTTCACCTGTCATTGCAAAAATAAAAGAATCCATAGTTTGTTCAATAGCACCCTTATTATGTGTCAATGAAGCAGATTTAATTGCCATATCTATAATTCCAGGAACAACATTATATTTTTTTATAAAATCATTTATTTCTGTTTCTGCTAATGTGTATTTGTATTTATTGCAAATATTTTGCCATATACGTTTTTTGTTATTTTCTATTGGTTGTGGCATTTTACAACAATATGTAAAGCGTCTAATATATGCTTTATTTATATTTTCTATAGAGTTCAATATCCATATTACAGGTTTTTTATTTGTTTCTAAAACCTTATTTAAATATAATTTTGATATAGATGATCTGGATATAGAATCATACATAAAAATATCTTCGGCTTCATCCATTAATAATACAGAATCATCATCTTTTGATAAGATAGTTTGTGCTTGAAATAAAAAATTCACTCTGTTTGTTTTATCTGGGCATGCCTTCATAGTTGTAATATCACTATATAAATCACAAGCATTTTCAACGACCATTTTTTTAGCCATTTCTGTTTTACCAATTCCAGGTTTTCCATATATTAAAATATTAATCCCCGGTATTTTTTTTCTTACCGCAGATTTTAACAAATTTTGTATATGCGAGTACTCTTTTGAGGCATATGAAAAATCTAAATCTACATTTGCAACACATGGTTTATTTAATAACATATTTTTTAATGCTACAGGGCTTTTTATATCACGATGACATACTTTTTGAATTTTACTATCTAATCCAATATGTCCATCATCATCTATACATAATATTCCAGATGTTAATAATGGGCTTGATTCATTTAATGATTTTTCTACAACAGATGGTTTTATACCACATACAGTTGCTATTGTTGTTAAAGATTTTGGGTCAACTTTCATTTCCCATCTTGTTTCACTGATAAAACCCAATCCTTTTGCTAATAAATTATTCTTGTGATAATTTATAAATAATGATAATACTGGACGATAATATGGTTTTATTTTAAATAAAGACATAATAGAATCTATCGTTTTATCATATCCAGGTTGATAAATATCTGTAATTTTATGTCTTTCTACAACAGCGCGTAATTTTTTTATATCACGTTCATTTTCTTCATCATCAAAACGCATACGTTTTTTTATATTTTTCTTTGTTGGTTTAAGTATGGTTCCTT
>JAKSSZ010000112.1 GCA_024402835.1 Alphaproteobacteria bacterium
TAGCAAAAACAATTATCGCACTTGCTTTATTTAGATAAGCAATCGAAGAAACGGAACGAGACCAATCATTTTCAGGCAAATTATCCAAGCGGCTCCAATCATAGGGGTTTTCTATGGCATCTTTATCAGCAAAAGCCAAAATTTTATTCATTGTTTTTATTACATTTACCGGATTTTTACCAATTGTTGTTTCTTCGGAAGTCATAGCAGAATCTGCACGTAAATACGCAGTATTCGCAACGTCAGATATTTCTGCACGTGTTGGAAAATCATTATCAACCATCGAAGACAACATTTGTGTTGCCATAAGAACAGGTCTGTTTAGCATTCTGCATTCACGAACTATCTTTCTGGATACAGCGGGAACCTGTTCAAATGGAATTTCTACTGCTAAATCACCACGTGCTATCATCACAGCATCAGCCGTAAAAGCGATATCTGTTATTCTTTCTATGGCATTTGGTCTTTCTATCTTTGCCAATATTTTAATGGGATGCGATGTCCTTTGCGTTATAAAATCACGAACAAAAGAGATGTCTTCCGCTTTTTGCACAAAAGATACAGCAATCCAATCCGGCTGTTTTGTTATAACATATTCCAAATCTTCCATATCTTTTTGTGTTAAAATATTCGTATTTATTTCAGTATCTGGAAAATTTATTCCACGTCTTGACCAGATCTCTGTTCCACGAACAACAGTTGTTTCAATAGAATCATCAAAAACTGCATCTATATTTAATTCTATTTTTCCATCATTCAATAAAATTCTATCACCGATATTAACAGATTTAATAATATCTATATCTGGTAAATATACCCGATGTTCATTTCCAGGTGTATTATTTGAATCAAGAATAAATTTTTGACCAACAGTCAATGGATAATGGTTTTCTGTTTCAAAATCACCTATTCTGTGTTTTGGCCCCTGGATATCTATCATCACAGCAACAGGTATTCCTAATTCTTTTGACACAGAACGAATTAAATCTATTTTTTCACCCTGAATTATTCCTGTATCATGACTAAAATTCAATCTGCATACATTTACCCCGGACTTTATCATCTGGCTAAGAACTTCACGACTTTGGCAATTTGGCCCAATAGAAGCTGTAATTTTTGTAAATCTTGGCATAAACTCTCTCCATTTTATGCAGAAAAATAATTTGATTTTTATAATTTATAATATACCATTAATACGGTAAAAAAACAAGAGGAAGGACAAAATGGCAAATATAACAAACAGTTCTATTGACAACCAACAATTACTAAGCATTATTGAACGCATTGAAAATTTAAAAGAAGATGCAAAAAATATCGCTAATGATATAAAGGAAGTTATGAGCGAAGCAAAATCTGCTGGATATGACCCCAAATATATCCGCCAAATGTTAAAACTTCGTCAAATGGATCCAGACCAAATAAGCGAACAAGATGAAATAACACAAATGTATCGTAACGCTTTGGGATTATAAAAAAAGGGCAAAATAATTTGCCCTTTTTTAATCATCAAAATTCATATTTTTTATTTTTTCAGCACGGGGTGTTATTTTATTCATAGATATTTCTATGTTGTCTATATCTTCTTTTGCAGAATTAAAATGACTTCTTATTTTTGTTGTTCTTTCTTGTAATCTTGCAACATCTGCTAATAATTCTGTCAATTCTGTTTTTATTTGCTTTGCAACTCTCTTTATTTTTATATCAGATAACACAGCACGTATTGTATTCAATGATGCCCATAATGTGGATGGTGAAACTAAAAATACTTTTTTGCGTGCAGCGTAATCTATAATTTTTGGAAAAGAACGATGTATATCTGCAAATATAGATTCCGATGCAATAAACATCATTGCAGATTCTGCTGTCATACCAGGAATAACATATTTTTCTGAAATATCATCTATGTGTTTTTTTACATCATTTTCAAATTGTTTTTGTAAAAATGTATCTTTTGTATTTTCCTGTAAATTATTATAACTTTCCAATGGAAACTTACTATCTATTATCATATCCCCAGGCGGATAAGGCAAACGAATAATGCAATCTGGGCGAACCCCATTTGACAAAACACTTTGGAAAGCATAATTTTCTGGAGGTAAAATATCGGCAATTAAATCTTCTAATTGTCTTTCACCAAAAGAGCCACGTGCCTGTTTATTTCCCATTAAAAGATTTTTGAAATTGGCGATATCCCCACTTATGCTTTTTAATTCCAATGCGTTTTGCGCCAATATTCCCAGCTTTTCAGATATTCTTTCGCGTAAACGTGTATTATCTTCATGTAAAGGCGCCATATCTATGGTCGGTTTACGAAAAACTAATACTAATAACAAAAACAAAATAAACACCAATAAAACAAAAATATAAGTTGTCATTTAAAAAACCTTTGCTAAAATCTCACTACTGATAGATTATAAAGGTATTTTGATATGTTGCAAATGAAACTTTGTGGTGATTTAGTTCTAAGGGAAAAATGCACAAAAGTTAACGATATAACTTTGGACATTTTAGCCACAATGGACGAGATGGTCAAAATGATGGAACAGCAAAACGGTGTTGGTTTAGCCGCCCCACAGGTTGGCATAACACAACGTTTTTTGGTTATGTTAAACCCAGAAACAAATGAAACATATCGTATGATAAATCCCACAATAACATCAAAAAGTGAAAATACTTGTA
>JAKSSZ010000113.1 GCA_024402835.1 Alphaproteobacteria bacterium
TATTGACTACACGGGAAATTTTTGTGTGGTTTTAAATCAGCTGTAAGCTGCGGAAATGCGTGTTTTTCGGGTTTGTGTGTCAAACCATCATAATCCTTTGGTCAGGGGTCCAAATCCCTTCGCCGCTACCAAGATAAAAGACCGTTATTAACGGTCGTTTTTTGTATTATTTCTGTTTTAACAGTGATAGAACAATGAAAAATAAAATCGAGATAAACCCGATTTTTTATTGCAAAATACATACTTTTTCGCCTACAATTCATAAAAAGAGGCAAAAATGAATTTTATTCCAACAAGTATTAATGGTGTATATATTATAGAACCCCGTATATTCAAAGATGAACGTGGATATTTTTTTGAAAGTTATAATGAAAACGAATTTATAAAAAATGGTATTACAAATAAATTTGTCCAAGACAATCAATCAAAATCTTCATACGGTGTGATTCGTGGTTTACATTGTCAGTTGGGTGAACATTCACAGGCAAAATTGGTAAGAGTATTACAAGGTAAAGTTTTAGATGTAGCAGTAGATACAAGACCAAACTCCCCTACTTTTGGTAAACATGTAGCCGTAGAATTATCAGATGAAAATCAAAGACAATTATTTATCCCACGATATTTTTTGCACGGTTTTTCCGTATTGTCCCCAACTGCTATATTTGCTTACAAATGTGATAACGCTTACTGCAAAGAATCTGAATTTGGTATTCGTTATGATGATCCAGAAATAAACATTGACTGGAAAATTCCAGCAAACAAAATTATCACTTCGGAAAAAGACAGAATGGCAAACAACTTAAAAGATTTACTGCGTCAAAATGTTCGATAAAAAAATACTTATAACAGGTGCCACTGGGCAACTTGGAACAGAAGTTTCACAGTTATTACCAAACGCAATAAAAACAGCGTCTAAAGATTTAGACATAACTAATCAAGAACAAGTTAACGATTTTATTAATGATAATAAAATTGATAAAATTATAAACTGTGCTGCATACACAGCAACAGATAAAGCAGAAGAAGATGAAGAACAGGCGTATAAAGTAAATGCGTTGGGACCCAAAAACCTTGCAAATACGGGGTGCAAAATAATACATATTTCAACAGATTATGTTTTTAACGGTTTTAGATACAGGCCTTATTCCCCAACAAGCACACCCGATCCATTATCTGTATATGGTAAAACAAAATTACAAGGTGAAAATTTTGTCTTACAATATGCCACTAATCCAATAATAATAAGAACATCTTGGTTATATTCTGCACATGGAAATAATTTTCTAAAAACTATGTTGAAATTGGGCACAGAAAGAAAAAATTTAAATGTTGTATCAGATCAAATTGGAACTCCGACATACGCAAAAGATTTAGCACAAGCCCTTGTGACTATACTTCCACATATAAACGAAAAAACGAATGGGGTTTATCATTATTCTAACGAAGGTGTATGCTCGTGGTATGATTTTGCAACTGCAATAATGCAATTGTATAATCTGGATTGCAAAGTAAACCCTATATTTTCATCAGAATATACGACAAAAGCAAAAAGACCGTTATATACTGTATTAGATAAAACAAAAATAAAACAAACATTTGGTTTAGAAATACCACATTGGATTGACGCTCTGAAACGTTGTTTGAACGAAATACAAAAATAAGATTTTTTCCACATTTGAAATTATTGTATTTTTGTGATAATATATGTTCTGTGAGAAAGAGAATACTTTTATCTTTATTGTTAATCGGCATAACAACTAATTCTTTTGCAGAATTATTTTTATTACCAGAAAAAGACCCATTTATGGGGGATTATGAAAATCAATTTTCTATTGGTCTGGGGCAAGGTTTTGATACAGGTATATTACTTCCACCACCTGTACGCCCTGTTCCTTTTTATATTTTTAGTATTCAGTATTCACAACCAACAACTTTTTTTCGTATTCCCGCAAGACGTTCTATAAATATATCACAAACATTGGGACTGCGCAGTGTTGATGAATGGGATTGGAATGAATATTCTGTTCCTATTGGCTATATTACAGAAGATATAGCATTGTTACGAACAGAAAATTTTTATGCGGCGATTGGAGCCGGAGCAGGATTACAAGTTAAAGAAAATAGCAGAATTGGTTCAAAGTTTCTGTTTCAATTCAAAGTGACTTTGGGATATAACTTCAGTGAAAAGACAGCGGTAGAATTCTTTATACAACACTTTTCTAATGGTAATACAGCAACCGAAAATTACTCGTATGCATTTTATGGTTTAAGTTTGGTACAAAATTTTTAAATTTTACCAATTTATTTCTGATAAGTTATTATTGCGCAAATATTCATTTGCTTGTGAAAAATGATGATTGCCAAAAAAACCACGATATGCAGATAACGGTGATGGATGAGCGCTTTTAAGAATTAAATTTTCTGTTGGATTTATATATTCTGCTTTCTTTTGAGCATACGAACCCCATAACATATATACTATAGGCCTATCTTGCTCATTCAGAATTCTAATCGTCGCATCAGTAAACTCTTCCCAACCTTTATCTTTATGTGAATTGGCCTGATGTGCTCTAACTGTAAGAACAGTATTAAGTAGCATTACACCCTGCTTTGCCCATTTAGTAAGATGGCCATTATTAGGAACATAACAACCCAAA
>JAKSSZ010000114.1 GCA_024402835.1 Alphaproteobacteria bacterium
TTTTGACCTCCGTTATTTATCACACATATTTTATCGTAAAAACCAGAAAAATCAAATAGAAACAAAACGTGTTTTATGGTATTATATTCATATAATACTAACGGAATAGAAATGAATGATTTACAAATAAAAGCAAGTACACATTTTCAAGAATATTTGGATATGGCACAATCTGGGAAACAATATATTGGCATTCCATATAACAGATTATCAACAGCTGAATGGGAAAAATTAAATGCAAATATTTTGCATACGGGTATAATTCTTGTTCCAAAAATAAAGTCATCAGATGGTGGAAAATATATGGTGTTTACACCATTTTCACGTATGCTTAGTAATAAATTTGATGAATATATTGATTTGGTAAAACAAACAAATAAAATGGTAGATTTTCCAGCACATATTTTAACTGCATCACAATGGAATGTTTTAAAAGATATGTTAGCGGTAAAAGGTATCGCGTTTAAATTGGTCGGTGATAAAATGCGAATGATGACAATAAATAAAAGTAAAAAAATGGCATTAAATTATGGCTTGAATATGTTAGAGCAGAAATTATTTGAAGTCATACAGGAAAGATATCCAAATTTGTCTGATGATACAATTTCAAGAATTGCAAAAGCAGATAATCAATTTAGTATGTATGATGCTTTAAGATATGCCAAAACACCATATAATTCAAGTGAACGTGATTTTACCGAAGCGTTAAGATATGCGTTGAATACTGCAAGCAAACAATTGGGTGAGTTCCCAGCATTAGCCAAATGGAAACCATCAAAACCAGAGTTAGATGAATTGGGAACAAATATAAATCCACAAATCACAATGTTTGGGTATCAGAGCTGGACGTGGGCTCGTGAATATTCGGGAGCACACAATCCGATAAAAAATCCACATCACCCACATGGATTCCATGTAAGTTTAAATGTAAATATAACCCCAGAATTGTTAAAATCGTTGGATGAATTGGTCGCAAAGGATATGGGCAGACATATTCAATATTACAAATTCCCAAAATTATCAGATTTCAAGGAAGCAAAGACACGACATGATCCAGTAACTATTTATATGTATTCCCGTGATGATAATACAGAGCAAGAAATTGTTAAACGTGTTGCCCCATTTGTCAGGGAAAATGACGGATTAATTGGATATTTGCTTGGAACAGGGGTAGATATAAATGAAGAAATGCCAGCGGGTTCGGACAAATCTGTTGGACAAGATTTTGCACAAAAAGTATATGCTTTGAAAGAACGGTTGCGTTCCAGATATTAAAAAATGATGTTTTGTTTTTTATTTGATTATGATATAATATACACTGAAAAGGAGAAAATTATGAAATTTATAAAAAATTTAATGAAAGTCTTATCAAAAAATATGGGATATACAATTTTATTGTGTGTTGCTGTATTATTATTTGTTATATTTTCGGGTGGACTATTGCCTGGCATTATAACAGCAATAACTGTTTTAATCGCATATATTTGCATAGAACATTTATATATAGCATATAAAGCGATAACAGAAAAGAAACGCAAGAAATAAAAAAATCTCCTTTCGGAGATTTTTTATTTTTTATCAACTTCTGTATTTACTGGACTTTGTAAAGGTTCTGATTGAATAGGTTGGCTTGTCAATTCACGATGTAAAGCCGTTTCTTGATTTGCGATATTTGTTTTTGCAGAAACAATTGCTAACAGTGCACACAAAACAAAAAAGATTGTTGCCAACCATGCAGTTGCTTTTGTTAAAAAGTTTCCCGCCGCAGAGCCGGTAAGAACACCACCAAACATTGATGCAGCTGTGGAACCAGATATACCAGACCCTTCGGATTTTTGTAATAAAATCAAACAAGTCATTAAAATTGCTGTGATTATCAATAATACTAATAACAAAGAAAACATATTTTTAACCTTTTAGTTTTTTCACACAGATTTTAGTAATAAAATCGCTAAATTGCAAGAATTTTTAGCAAATTTTCTGCGGCTTGGATACTCGCTTGTTTTTTTGAACTTCCTGTTCCGGTTGCAGATTTCCCCAAAGCCGTTACTGTCGCAGAAAATTGTGGGTTGTCTGCGGGACCTATGGGGTCGGTGTATTCATATACAGGCAATTCTGATTTTTGTTGTTGAACAATTTCTTGTAATATAGATTTTGCATCTTTTGGTGGCAATACCAATGTGTTTGCTAAATTTATCCAGATGTTTTTTATAAATGTATTTGCAGTATTGAAATCAGAATCTAAATAAATTGCACCTATAATTGCTTCCATTGCATCTGCCAGAATATTTTTTTGTTTTCCCGCTGTAAGATGACCGTGTTTTATATGTTTATCTATACCTAAATTAACAGCCACTTTTGATAATGTTTCTGCAGATACTAATAACGCTAATTTTGGGGCAAGTTTTCCTTCGTCTTCATTTGGATATAATTCATATAACAAAGATGCAACAGATAATCCCAATACTCTATCACCTATAAATTCCAGACGTTCGTTATTATGTATTGCATTGACACCACTTTGTGTAAGCGCTAAATCTAAAAATGTTGGATTTTTAAAAGTATAATCTAAATTTATCAATTTGACATTCCTTTGCCTAATCTGTCCCA
>JAKSSZ010000115.1 GCA_024402835.1 Alphaproteobacteria bacterium
AAATGCGGCCTCGGTTCCAGCCAGTTTTTCAGCAACAACAACAGAAGCATCACCACCAGATAAAACTATCAAACCCAAAATAGCATCTCTTACAGATATTTTTTGTCCCTTTACCAAACAAATTTTACTTGCAGTACTCCATACAGGGTTTTTATAATCTGCATTTTCTGATACCGTTAACATACTATCCATGGTTAATTTACCGGACTTTATTTCATCAAATAATACAGTCAAAGTCATAAGTTTTAACATAGAAGATGGTGGCATCAAAGTATCTGCTTTTTTTGATACGATAACATCACTTGAATCATAATCTATTAAAAAAGCGGATTGTGCTTTTGTAGAAAAACTATCTGCGATAACATTTGTAATGTTAAAAGATAAAAACAAAGAAAAAAATAAAGTTTTCCAAGACATATTTATTTTGTCACTTCTTCTCGTGGTAAACCTTTGGAATTATTTGCAGTGGTATTTAATTTTTCTAATTCAGAATTTATGATCTGCATAACATCTATAACAACATTATCAAAATCAATGATGTTATTTGTATTGTCATATTTGTTTTTTAATTCTACGCCACCATTTGCAAGTGATTTTTCACTTAAAATGATTTGCAAAGGAATTCCTAATAAATCAATATCAGCAAATTTTTCACCGGCACTGGTTTTTCTATCATCTATCAACAATTCTATATTATGTTTTGCAAATTCTTGTTCCAATATGTTAGCTTTTCCTAATAATTCTTCTGATGGTTTTAAAATAATCAAAGCAACCTTCCAAGGAGTAATTGATATAGGCCATATAGGACCCCGCTCATCATGTCTTGCTTCGACAACGCTTGCCATCAAACGACCAATGCCGATACCATAACATCCCATAATAGGGGTGCACAATTTAGCATCTTGATTCATATATGTCATTCCCATAGATTTAGTATATTTATCCCCTAATTGAAAGATATTGCCAACTTCGATGCCTCTGTTTACTTTTATATGACCACCACATTTCAAGCATATATCATCTTGTTGGACGTCTATAATATCATAATATTCTGCATTTGGTAAATCACGTACTACATTAAAGTTTTGTAAATGATAATTTAGTTTGTTTGCACCTGTCACCATATTTATTTCTTGAGTTAATTCTTTGTCTATAATAACTCTTACATTATGTGCGTTATAACCAGATGCAAAGCCTGCAACCAATCCAGAATTCTCAAAAGCGCTATCATCAGCAAATTCAGGAATTGCTAGTAAGATTTTAGATAATTTGCTTTCATTTACACTTCTGTCTCCACGAACCATAGCAACAATTGTGCGTGGGTCATCATTAACAGGTTTGTAAACAACTGTTTTGATTATACCATTTAATTCTATATTTAAAAAATTTGCTACTTCTTCTATTGTTTTTGCATTTGGGGTTTCTATTTCAGAAATAGGCAACATATTTGTATCATTATTATGTGCTTTTATTTGTGATATAGCAACCTCACGATTTGCCTTATAATCGCAAGAATCACAAGTGATAATAGTATCTTCCCCATCTGGTGTTAATAACATATATTCGTGTGCGATTTTGCCCCCCATCATACCAGAATCAGATTTAATAGCCATAACTTCTGGAATACCAACTCTAGCAAATATTCTATCATAAGCCATAGCGTATTTCAGATAAGTATTCTCTAAATCTTCTTGGGTTTCATGAAATGTGTAAGCATCTTTCATTGTGAATTCACGAACTCTGATAAGTCCACCACGTGGTCTTGCTTCGTCACGGAATTTTTTAGCAAATTGGTATATTCCAAAAGGATAATCTTTATAACTTGTTGCTTCCGTTCTTGCCAAAGCAACAGCTGCTTCTTCGTGAGTCATTGCCAGAACCATATCATGTTCATTTCTATCTTTGAAACGAACAAGTTCATCATTTATAGCACTATATCTGCCAGATTCTTCCCATAATTCTTTTGGTTGAATTAATGGCATTTCAACTTCTTGGCAACCAACATTATTCATTTCTTCACGAATAATATTTTCAATATTGCGTAATACTTTTAATCCAGGCATCAAAGATGAAAATATACCACTATATACAGGTCGTATAAAACCACCACGAATGAGTAATTCGTGACTTTTTAATTTAACGTCTGCTGGTTTTTCTTTTAATCTGTGCCCTAAAACATTACTAATATTCATTTAAATTGCCTCTTTTATTTATACACTATATACTAGCCGTATATGTAATAAAAAGCAAGTATTGTATAAAAAAATCTTCCAATTGGAAGATTCTTTTTTTGTTTAATCAAAGTAATTCAGCAACATTGCATTTTTTACTTTACTCAAAGTATTTGATGCTACCTCTCTGGCATTATTTACACCATTATGTAATATCTGCAACACTGCATCTTTATTTTTTGCGAGTTCTTGTCTTTTTTCACGTATTGGTCGTAATTCTGCTTGCATAACTTCATTAAGAAATTTTTTCACCTTTACATCACCTAAGCCACCACGACGATAATGTTGCGCCATTTCTTCATAATTTGCATATTCTGGACAAAAGGCAGCAAAATGTTCTGGTTTTGCAAATACAGATAAATA
>JAKSSZ010000116.1 GCA_024402835.1 Alphaproteobacteria bacterium
TAGAAATCTGTTGCTCTATCCAGTTGAGCCATGGGCGCACACGTACAGAATAATATAGTATAAATTTCAAAAAGTAAATAATAATTTTATTATTTGAATAAATATATTGACAAATAAAAATAATTGTCTATATTATATATACGAATTATTTATGGGGTGATTGCTATGACAAAAAAAGAAAAAATAAAACAGGCAACAAAAACTATAAAAAAAGCAAATAGAAAAAATGCATTAAAACGTATTAGGTCTTGGTATTGCAATGTATGTAAAAAAGTTTGGAATTGGATAAAAAATATAAACATCGCTGGACTTATAAACGTGGCTTTGTTATTGGTAAAAATTATTTTATTTACTGGTTTGATTTTCAATATAAACAAAAAAACAAATAAAACTGGGATTGTTATATCAAAACCAGTTGAAACAAATATAGTAAAAGTTGTTAAACCACAAACAAAAAATCAAAATGTTAAAATACAACGTGAAGTTGTTCCAACTTTGCCATTGGTTGTAAATAAAAAAACAGGAATCAAACCACAAATATCTGTTGTAAATACAGAATATCCTGTTGTTATTCATGAACAAAGCGTTCCTGCACAAAATTTACAAAAAAAGCAGAATTTAAATTCTGTGGGTCTTTCAAAGTCACAGGCAATATCTATGTGACAAAAGAATCATCTTTTGGGCCAATTCCACAAAATGCAACAATTGGTGGGCAAATAATTCTGTAATATACAGATTTATCGCTATTTACTTGATTTTTTATAAACTATGATATAAAATAACTCTGCTTTTTATGGGTGGGCATAAATTGCAGTCCGATTAACCCCACAAGACCTCGTCAAAAAAAATAGAAAAAAGATGATGGCAAACTTTGTATATACTCTATGAAAGATTTATCTGGCGAAGATTTCGTCAAATTATTTGATACAACTTATGGTTCCCAAGAAACATTGCAAGGTTATGCAACCAAGGGAACAGTAAAAGACATCCGTGGCGATTTCGTTATGGTTGATGTCGGTTTAAAATCCGAAGGTCGTATTCCTTTAAAAGAATTTGGTGCCTCGGTTCCATCTGTTGGTGATATTATTGACGTTTTTGTTGAACGTTATGAATCCCGCGAAGGAACAGCTGTATTATCTTATGCAAAAGCACGTGTTGAAAAAGCATGGAAAGAACTTGAAAAAATTGTTGCCGAAGGTATTGATCCCGAAGGTACAATTATAGAAGTTGTTCGTGGTGGTTATACTGTTGATATTAACGGTGTATTCGCATTTATGCCATCATCTCAAGTTGATCACAAACCTGTTCGTGATGCAAAAACTATGATTGGTTTAAAAGACAAATTCCGTGTATTAAAAATGGATGCTTTGCGTACTAATGCTATTGTTTCCCGTCGTGCTATCCAAGCCGATGCTATTGCTGCACAACAAGCCGAAGCAATGAAAAACATTTCTTTGGGTGCAATAGTCGAAGGAACAGTTAAAAACATAACAGATTATGGTGTGTTTGTTGACTTGGGCGGTATTGATGGTTTATTACACGTTACAGATTTATCTTGGAAACGTATAAATCATCCACGCGAAATAGTTCATGTTGGTGAAAAGATCAAAGTAAAAGTTATTCAATTTGATCCAGAATCTCATCGTATTTCTTTGGGTGCAAAACAACTTGAAGAAGACCCATGGGAAAAAGCATCAAAAGCATTTACAGTTGGCGATACAGTAAGTGGTAAAATCACTTCTTTGGCTGAATATGGTGCTTTCGTTGATTTGGGTAACAATATCGAAGGTTTAATCCACATGTCTGAATTGTCTTGGACAAACAAAAACATACATCCAAGCAAAGTATTACAAAATGGTCAAGAAGTCCAAGTTGTTGTTGTTGGCATAGACCAAGATAAACGTCGTATTTCTTTGGGTTACAAACAATTACAACCAAATCCTTGGAAAGAATTCGCAGAATCTCACAAGGTTGGTGACGTTATCACAGGCCCAATTAAAAATACAACAGAATTTGGTGTATTTGTTGCTTTGACATCTGATTTAGACGGAATGATTCATATTTCCGATTTGTCTTGGAATAAACTTGATGAAGAAGAATTGAAAAAATTCGTTCGTGGTCAAGAAGTCACAGCAAAGATTTTGGATATCAATCCAGAAAAAGAACGTATTACTTTGGGTATTAAACAATTGACAGAAAATTCTTCAAATGCTGGCGCTGCAATTAAAAAGGGTGCAGTCGTTTGTGGAACTGTTGCTGAAATAACACCCGAAGAATTAATTTTGACTTTGCCAGATGATAATCGTGGAACAATTCGTCGCACAGATTTATCACGTGTTAAATCAGAACAAGATACTTCTAAATTCAATGTTGGTGATTCCATAGAAGCATCTGTTGTTTCTGTTGATGGTAAAGAAGTAAAATTATCTGTTCGTGCATTACAAGTAACACTTGAAAAACAAGCCGTAAAAGAGTTCTCTAACGAAGCTGATTCTGGCTCTGTTTTAGGTGATATATTGGGTGCTGCAATAGAAAACAGCAAAAAATAATATTGTATAATTACAATATCGTAAAATCCCGCGCTTTTGTGCGGG
>JAKSSZ010000117.1 GCA_024402835.1 Alphaproteobacteria bacterium
AACTTATATATAGCCTGATTTGTTTTTGTTTTATCCATCATTTTATTTCTCCTTAAGTTAATTAACAAATTCTTCTAAACAAAGATAATATATCACAAAAAACAACTAGTTACAAGCACATTATTTAAAACCAAGTCCATGGTTGTAATACTTTCAATAATCCCATTGCGGTTCTTTTATCTGCAAAAGTATGACCACAATGTGGACAAACCAAGAAAGGTGCTATTAATGCTTTCATTTTTTTGAAAGCCGACAACCATACAATTAAACCAACTAACCATGCCGCTATTACTAATCCCCATGCACCATAGCTAAAATATTCATTTACACTGGCAGTGATTGTTTTAATAACTTTTACATCAGATTTTTCTAAATCATTATAGATTTTAGTTGCCACACCCCAACTTGATGGACGCCATGGATATACATGTTTTATCCCATAATTAGTTAATAATGTGGTACCTAAACCACCGGTTTGTTTATCCAATACATCTTTTATTGCAGAATCTATCATTTTATCAAATTCTGTTTGTGCAACTTTGGTTAAATCTTTCTCAATTTTATCTACTTTTTGATTTACCATTTTGGCGGTATTATCTACTGTTGCAATACCTTTATCTGCTGTATTTATAACTTTATCTGTTTTTTGTATTGCGCTATCCACAGAATCAGTTTTGATTCCAAATTTATTTGCTAAACCTGTGATTTTTTTTGCTTTTGATGTTGTATCTTTTGCTTGGGCTGTTTTTTCTGATGCTTTTTCTGTCACGGTATTAACTTTTTCTACTGCATTTTCAGCCATTTTTACTTTATCTATGGCGAAAGCCACAGGTTTTTCAAGATTTACAGATTTTTTTATACCATTCAACAATTTTTCATATTGTTCATTTATATTACGTTGTAAATCAAAAAACATGGAAACAACGATAGATTTTTTTATTGGTCCAGAATAATTATTTTTTACATATAATGGGAACCAAGCAACAAAAACTATCCATAACAGTGATAGAACAGTGAAAACACGTTTTGTTGTTGTTATAAATGATGTTTTTTTGGCAACTGTTTTTTCTCCGTTGCGCTCTATTACATTTACTTGTCTTTTCATTTTTTCTCCTTTTTTCATTTTTTATTTTGTTTTTTGTTGGGTGTCTTGATAAAACTTGTCTATTCTTTCTTTGAACATACCAAAAATCTGCTTAAAAACGGCATTATGATACCGAAGCATTTGTGTTGTTGCGCCATAATAAATAGTCGCATCTTCTGGGGTTCTTAAAACAGATAATTCAACATGGGGTTCCAAATTAAAAGTACCGTTTTCATTTTTGGGACATACCAAAGAATACACATAACATAACTTATCGACAACCTGTATTGGTGCAACGGCTAAAAACACTTTATCTTCGGCTAATGTAAATACCGGTATTTTCTTTTTTTGTATTTTGGGTTTATTTGTATTATTTTGTTCTGTTTTATTCATCTTTGCTTCCTTTATTATACTCTTTTATAAAATTGTCTTTGAATTCTTGAAATTTGCCCTGTTCTATGGATTCACGAATATCACGCATTAAATCTTGATAAAACCATAAATTATGTTGTGTTAAAAGTGTTGAACCCAAAATTTCATTACATTTTACCAAATGATGAATATATGCACGTGATAATTTACAAGCAGGACAATCACATTTGTCATCCAATGGACGTTTATCTTCTGTAAATCTGGCATTTCGCATATTCATAGTTCCGTGTCTGGTAAAAGCCTGACCGGTACGTCCTGCGCGTGTTGGCATAACACAATCAAACATATCTATACCACGTTCCACAGCGCCGATAATATCCAAAGGTGTTCCAACACCCATTAAATAACGTGGTTTATGTGTCGGCAAATGCGGTGTTGTGGTGGCTATCATATCAAACATAACTTCTTGGGATTCACCAACAGCCAAACCACCAACTGCATAACCGTCAAAATCTAACTCTACTAATGATTTAGCAGATTTTTCACGTAAATCTTTATAATCTGCACCTTGGACGATTCCAAATATACCGTAACCAGGTCTGTCTATAAAGGCATCTTTGCTACGTTTTGCCCAACGGGTCACCATTTCAACATTTTTCTCTGCTCTTTCGCGTGTTGTGGGTAAATGTAAACATTCATCCAGCACCATTGTTATATTTGAATCAAGTTGATATTGAATATGAACAGAATCTTCGGGACGTAAAAAATGTTTTATTCCACCATCTATGTGTGAAGTAAATTCTACCCCCTCTTCCTTCATTTTTACTAAATTAGACAAAGACATTACTTGAAAACCGCCACTATCTGTTAAAATTGGTCCATTCCAACCAGAAAACTTGTGCAACCCACCCATTTTTTCAACTAAATCTCCACCGGGACGCATCATCAAATGATAGGTATTTCCCAATATAACCTGTGTTCCTGTATCTGCAACCTGTTCCATGGTCAAAGATTTTACAGTTCCCGCCGTTCCAACAGCCATAAAAGCGGGGGTCTGAAAAGTTCCATGTGCTGTCTCTACACAACCACGTCTTGCATTTCCATCTGTTT
>JAKSSZ010000118.1 GCA_024402835.1 Alphaproteobacteria bacterium
TTTTATAGCAGCCGAAGATCAAAATTTTTGGATTCATCCCGGTATAGATATTCAAGGTATAATTCGTGCAAGTATAAATAACGGTTTGCGTTTGTTTGGTGTTGATGCCAGATTTACTGGTGCATCTACTATAACACAACAGGTCGCTAAAAATTTCTTTTTATCTTCGGAAAGAACAATTTCCAGAAAAATAAAAGAAGCGATACTTGCTTTGCGTTTAGAAAGAAGTTTTTCTAAAAAACATATAATGACTTTGTATTTAAATCAGATATTTTTGGGTGCGCGTGCTTATGGTGTTGGTTCGGCTTCGTTGATGTATTTTAATAAACCTGTAAAGGAATTATCTTTATCAGAATGCGCTTTTTTGGCTTCTTTGCCAAAGGCACCAAATGACAGAAAGGGCGCAATAGAACGCAGGAATTATGTTTTACACAGAATGGTTGATGATGGTTATATAACAAAAGAACAAGCCGATTTAGCTAGCAGTGAACCATTAAATATAAACTCTGGATTTACATCCCAAATGGAACCAGATTTTCAATATTTTGCAGAAGATGTTCGTCGTCAATTATTGGAAACTATTAACAGAGATACATTGTATAATGATGGGTTGTATATAAAAACAACAATTGTCCCACAATTACAACATTATGCATCGGCTGCATTAAATAAAGAGTTAGATTCTTTTAATAAAAACAAGTCAGATAAAGAACCAAAACTTCAAGGTGCTATGATTGTTATGAATCCACATACAGGACGCGTTTTAGCAATGACTGGCGGACGGTCTTTTTATGAAAGTTCTTTTAATCGTGCGACACAAGCATACAGACAAATCGGTTCTACGATAAAACCTTTTATTTATTTAACGGCGCTAGAAAAGGGGTATAGTCCAGAAACTTTGATTTTAGATGCGCCAATTGTTGGGTGGAAAGAAAACGATACAGAATGGAAACCTGAAAACTTTGATAAAAAGTTTTTGGGTAATATCCCATTAAGATTTTCTTTGGAAACGTCGCGGAATGTACCAACTGTCAGACTGGTGGAACAAATCGGCGTAAAAGATTCTATAAATGCGGCTCAACGTTTTGGTGTATATCCCGAAGATTTAGATTCATCGCGTATGAATGAATCTTTGGCATTGGGATCTGGGGAAACTACTTTGGAAAAACTTGTTTTGGGTTATTCTGCTTTTATAAATGGTGGTCGTCCAATAAAATCAAAACTGGTTGATTACATAGAAGACCGATATGGAAAGATTTATAATGGAAATACACATTCACAAACAGATTGGCAAGAAGATTTATTACCACCGGTAAAAAGTATAGATACAGAACCTTTGTCCGATCCACAAAGTTTGTATCAAATAGTATCTATATTACAAGGCGCGGTGGAACACGGAACCGGAAAGCAAGCACGTGTATCGGGACATACAATAGCGGGAAAAACCGGAACAACAAATGATGTAAAAGATGTGTGGTTTATTGGGTTTAGTAAAAATTTAATTGCAGGTGTATATCTGGGCTATGATATACCAAAAGCATTAGGCAAAGGGTCTGGTTCTCATATGGCTGCACGTGTTTTTGCGGATTTTATGACAAATGCATTGAAAGATGAAGTAAATCAACCTTTTGCAGTGCCAGATAATCTCTCGTTCGTTCGTGTAAATCGCAGTACCGGAGTTGCCGCAGCCCAAGACCCAAATGGTATAATCATAAATGAAGCTTTTAAACAGGGGCAAAAACCAAATCAAAAAGTAAAAACAACAAATAAATCTGTGACCGCTGAAGTTGGTGGTATATTTTAGAGAAAAGGAAAAAATATGATAAATAAATTATTACAATGGTTGTTCAGACCGAAAGCACTTAAAACAACAGCGGGGAAAATAGCAGAAAAATTTGGATTAAAACTCCAAGGCGACCAAAATACAGTTGTTTGTGGTATTGCGCCTATTGCTGATGCAAAAAAAGGACAATTGGCTTTTTATTCCACAGAACGTAATAGTAATGCTTTCAAGATTTTGCCAATAGATGTTTTACATAATACCAAAGCAACAACTATATTATTACAACCAGAACAAATTCCAGATGCACCAAATGGCGCAACATTGTTGATAACAGATTCGCCACGTGGAAATATAGTAAAGATATTGGGTGAAGTGTATAAAGAAAAACCCAGATATGGTATAAATCATTTTGCGATGGTTGAATACGGTGTGTTTTTTAGAAAAAAACGTTCTGTGTATATTGGTCAATTTGCTACTGTTGAACGTGGCGCAGTCATAGAAGAAAATGTAAAAATATATCCACATGCTTTTATTGGTCGTAATGTTGTATTACATGCTGGAACAATAGTAAAATCGGGCGCACATATAGAAAATGCAACAATTGGTGCGAATTGTGTTATAAATGCTAATGCTGTAATTGGTAAAGATGGTTTTGGATATACTCGTCAAGATGGGCATAATGTATTTATTCCGCATGTTGGTCGTGTTATTTTGGGTGATCGTGTTTCTGTGGGGGCTAATTCATGTATAGACCGTGGTGCAATGACAGACACTATTGTTGG
>JAKSSZ010000119.1 GCA_024402835.1 Alphaproteobacteria bacterium
GTGTTTTTTTTCGACGGATAGATGATTAGATACAGATTTGCACCACCCGTATCAATCAAATGGATTTTCTGACTTTTCGTATTCTAAAACAATTGGCAAGTGTTCCCAATGCAGCGCCGTTGCAATTCCACGACGCAAATAACGCGTATATGATTCTGGGATATCTGATGCACCACCAACATTTATTTTGATACGCATTGGATAACGACCAATCTGGCGTGCAAATTTTATTTTCATTGCACGTTTCAACCGCGACATCGGCGGTTGACGTTGTTCCACTAATTTTTCATAAATTCTTTTGAACATATTTTGGACACCGGTGCCGGTTTCTGCGGATATTGCCAATATCAGGGGCTTTATAATTTGATGAAAAGAATTTGAAAACTGGTGTTTTAATTTTAACAATTTTTCATCACGTTCTGCGACATCTACTAAATCCCATTTATTTAATGCAACACATAAAATTTTGCCAGCATCATAAACGCGCGCCGCAATAGACAAACTTTGATTTTCTATATTTTTTGTTGCGTCAACAACCAATATCACCACATCTGATTTTTCAATAGAATCCAATGCCTTTAACGCAGACAATGTTTCAACATCATCAGTCACCCCAGATTTACGACGCAATCCCGCGGTATCCATTATTACAATATCACGACCATAAAATCTGGTTGGGATTTTTACTGTATCCCTGGTAATCCCAGGCGCATCCATAACAATTTGTCTATGTTCGCCCAAAACACGATTTACAAATGTAGATTTACCGACATTTGGTTGACCCAAGACCGCAATTTTTATACGGTTATCGGATTCTGGTTCTGGGGTTGTGATATCTATATTTTTATCCGATGCGATTTTATCTAAAAATTCATAAATTTCATCGATTCCACGTTTATGTTCCGCAGAAATCATATGTGGCTCGCCACAACCCAATTTATAAAATTCATTTATATCGGTCAATCTTTTTGCAGATTCTGATTTATTTACCAACAATAATATCGGAGATTTAGTTTTGCGATGAATCAATTTCGCCCATTGAATATCCATAGATGTCAAACCAACACGTCCATCAACCACAAACAACACCGCGTCTGCACTTGCAATCGCATCCAGTGCCATATTTGTAGAATCCAGTGCAATTCCGTCGCGCGCATTTTCCAGTCCCGCCGTATCAAACAATTCATATGGACGGTCGCGCATTGTGCCACTGATTACATCACGCGTAACACCGGGGCGGTCATGCACCAATGCATCCCGAGAGCCTGTAAGAGCGTTAAATAAAGTTGACTTACCCGTATTTGGGCGACCAGATATAATAACTTTCATCATTTGTTTTTTCCGTTGATTTTTTATAATTATAAAGCAAAAATATAAATAAGCAAATTTTATAGGGGAGGCAAACCATGCTTTATAAAACAAAAAAGTTTTTAACAAATGTTCGCGATGCAATAGTAAACCCTAAAAGTTTTTTCAAAAAGATTGTTGCAGACGGCGATTTAGAAGAATCTATGTTGCGTGCGTTTATTTATGGTCTGATTGGTGGCGTTTTGGTATTGGCGTTTCGTTTGATTGGTGGTGCGACCATTACTATTGGCTCTGTGTTTTCGGCACTGATTATTGTTCCTGTATTGGCGGTGGCTTTATTATTCATAATGGGCGGACTGTTGATGTTGATTTCTGAAATCACAGGTGGCGAACGCGATTGGGAAATTGCTATCAAAGGGTTGGCATCTATATTTTTTATGTATCCGGTAATATTGTTATTGAATTCTTTGGCTTTTAATTGTTGGTCTGTGTGGATTATTAGTGTTTGTGTTGACACTTGGGTTTTATATATGTTGTATTGTATATCTGTGTATTGCATGCATGGGGACCGCAAAAACATCATGATTGTGATTGGTATTTTAGCCGTGTTCGTTTTAACACTGTATATCAGCGATTATAGAACCAGTTGGTTGATGTTGAAAAATGCCGGCGCGACACTTTCTTGTTTATTATAAAAATCGGGCAATGCCCGATTTTTTAATATATCGTTATTTTTCTGGCAATATTGGGCAGGAATAAAAATTTGCAAATGGAAATTTTTGCATTTATAATGTATCCAGTTCGCGGAGGGTAATTGTTCATTTTTGCACTTTATTCGTAAAACAACCGATTAGTGTCCAGAGTGTAAAAACGAATGATTTTCTCCGCAAAATCTAAACAAACTTTGAAAAAATGGAGAAAAAAATCATGTTATTTGGTTTATTTAACAAAAATGACAAAGATGTAAATGCTGCACATCCTTTGAATCACCCTGTTGCAGTAGAAATTAAATACGGTAATGAAACATTACGTTTGGAAACAGGACGTATGGCAAAACAAGCGAACGGTGCTGTTTTGGCAACAATGGGCGGAACAATGGTTTTGGCAACTGTCTGTGCAGAAAAAAGTGCTGTCGAGGGTCAAGATTTCTTTCCTTTGACTGTTGATTATCAAGAAAAATTCGCATCATCTGGCCGTATTACAGGTTCACGCGATAGACGTGAAGGTAA
>JAKSSZ010000012.1 GCA_024402835.1 Alphaproteobacteria bacterium
ACCTCTTTATCTAAATAATAACACAAATTTTCTTTTTGTCTATATAAATATTATGTTTTTATACAAAAATGTGTCTCTGTTCTCTCACTGTTAACAGTGAGAAAAATACAAAAATGCCTATTGTTTTGTAAAATGCTATTTTTTGTGATAAAATACAATATTATTATGGAGTGGATAATATGAATAATAATCTAATAAAAACAGATGATTGGTTGTCTGTAAAAGATTTACATAGTATATTTGTTGGTGGTTTACAGTATATATATATGATTTTAGAGAAAAATGTTTCTAAATATCCGGATATGATTTCGTATAGATTGGTGCCTGGATGTAAAAAAAGACAAGTGTTGTGCTTAAAAAAATCTTTTGTTCAAGAATTTGCAAATATTTCAGGTTTAGAATTGCGGGATAATAAATCAGAATTTTTATCGGTAAGGCAAATTCAAAAATATGTGTATGGGGGGCATAATAAAATATATAATTTGTTGAAAAAATATTCACAACAATATCCAAACCACATTAAATTAAAAAATACTGGTGGTAATAGACAAGCTGTGTATTTAAATAAAAAATATTTAGATAAATTTATATCTTTATCTTGTTTAATACCATATAATAATGATTTCGTAAAAACAGATAAATGGTTATCTGTGGCAGAATTGGAACGTACTATTGTTGGTCACCATAAAACAATTTTAGCAATGTTAAAAGAAAAACAAATAATAATGCCTTATGCTATACAATACAAAAAAATAGGTTCTAATATAGCATTATGTCTTGATAAAAATTATTTGTCAGATTTTATGAAAGATACGAATTTTGTATTACGAACAGATTTGGCATCGGAAAGAAAAACATCAGATTGGCTAAATACTATTGAATTAAAAGAGTTTGTTTTAGAAGAAAAGAAAAAATTACGTCAAAAATTGAGAGATTTACAAGATGTAATGCCGTACGCAATACAAACAAAATTTCACAAGGCACAATTTTGTATATGCTTGCATAAAAATTATATAGATGAATTTTTACAGAAAACCGGATTTAAAAGGGCTGGTCCAGAAATAACAAGTCAAAAAACAATTGCTTGGTTGTCTGCGACAGATATACAAAAATATGTTGTTGCAACACAATCACAAATCCAAGAGTTATTGGTTAAATATACAAAATTAAAGGGTAGAGAGTTTATAGCATATAAAAAGGCGGAAGGCAAAAAACAGCCGATATTATGTTTAAATAAAAAATATCTGAAAAATTTTGTTAATACTTATGACTTGAAATGGAAAAGAGATGTTTTGCGGGCGGGTATGATAAAATTACAAACAATAAATCCAAACAAGCAATTTGATACGATTTTTATCCATGCAAAAAAAACAAATGGATCATCAAAATAAAGAAATTATAACTTTATTTTCTTATTTACAGAATTATTCAAAGATGGTATAATTAAAATCAAGTGAAGGTGTATCATACAGAAAACGCCACTTTTGGCGTATCTTATGAGTAATACAGGAGATACTTATGAATATTCGCGTGAATACAAATTGTTTTAAAAACGTATTGGGAACAATATTTTTATTGTTTGCTGTGTTTTTTGTTTGTTCTACTTTGATTTCGGTTAGAACTGTTTTGGCTGACCCAATTGCACCAGTAAATGAATATGTTATGCAACAATCAAGTAGTCGTGCAAGCCCACGTTCAAGCAGTCGTGCAAGTGGTCGTGTTGCACAAACAAATAATAATCGCGCAACAGTCGCAAGAACAGGAACAAATCAAAAGGTTGTAAATCGTAATGTGGCAACACGTTCCGCAGTAAATAATAGTCGTGGAACAACATCCAGAAGCGTTAATGCACGTTCCGGAAAGGCCACAACTACAAGTCGCAGTGTGACATCACGTGCAGGTGGCGCAACACGTACAACTTCGCGTAATGTTCGTTCCAGAAATGCAATAAGTAAAGAGGTTGCGCGTGTGGGTGTTAGTGGTTCGGCTACGACTGCCGTTCGTGGAACTTCAACAACATATTCTTATTTGACAAATAGATTATATACCGGAAATTATTCCAATATTATAGATTCAACCACAGGTTTGATTTCTGCGGATGCATATTCATCTTGTTTGGAAGCGTATTATACATGTATGGATGAAATATGTACTGCACGTAGTGATACAAAGGGACGTTGTTCTTGCGCTGGTCGTGCACATAATTTCTTGGAAGCTGAAAAAGCTTTGCAAACAGCTAATGAAGAATTGATTGTTTTGTCCGGACAATTATCTTTGTTGATTTCTACCAAGGGTAAAGGTAAAGATTTATCCACAGCATTTACTTTGACCGAAGCCGAAGAAATCATGAACTGTGTATCGTACAAGGATGCAAAAGCAGTTGCGGGAACAACAAAAGACGAAGAAGGTAATATTGTTAGTAAAACAACTTATATGACAAATTGGTGTCAAGCTCATATGTTGTATGATTCAGCGGAATGTAGCGAGAGTGTTGAACCAAGTTACTGTACAAAAAATTCTTATGGATTTAACATAAACAATGTTAATGGTTCCAGTTCCGATATTTTGGCACAATTCAAAGCGTGGGCGAATGCTCAAGATTTGGCAAAACAATATACAACAAATAAATCTGATAGTTATGTGGGCGCCGTTACGAGCGATATTGTAGAAATTGTTAATACAACGATAACCACTGGTTCAACAGCAAATGCAGATTTAGATGCGTTGGCAAAAAAATGGGGTTATAAGTTATTTGAATATGCACACAACAATGTTTGTGGCCGTGTATTAGATTCTTGCTTTAATGGTATATACGAAGCATGTGGAACACCACCATCTGTTACAGATTCTGATAATAAATCATATAACAGTTATATCAGTGTAACAAGTGATACTGGCGATATTAAATTAAATGAACGTGGAACGGGAAGCGCAACAACAAGTTCTTCGGCTTCGTGTTTTGGCTATACAACAACAACCAGCACAACAACACGGACAACAACAACGACAGACCCATATTCTTCGTTGCGTGGGCCGGTTGCGGATGCACGTCGCAGTATTATGCAAAAGTATTTGTTAGATGCAAATGCGGCTTGTGATGTTTATGGCGAGGCATTACAAGAAACAGCACAAAATATAAATTATCAAAAGATAGCAGCAAAGCAATCTTTGCAAGCAAAAAGATTAGAATTTGTTCAAGAAGAAAATGAAGAAAGATTGGCAACCGCAACAACTGCAATTGATAATTTTAATGAATGTATAAGTGAAATATGGGATTGTTATGAAAATTATGAAGATGAAGAAGGTTGGACAAACGCACGTATAAAGGCGTATTGTTCGCAAGCATCCCAAGTTCCAGCATGTTATGAAACTATGATTTGTAGTCCAGCAGATACACAATTTACAGCTGTGTTAGATTTTCCAGATAGCGATAAATGTGCTTTTACAGATGAATATGAATCATCATCATGTCGTAATATAGTAACGATAAGTGAAATACTATATGGAACAGGTGTTGATACGGCTGCTTTATCAACATTAATAAATGAAATAAAAGAAAAGGGCAGTATCCAAATTGATAAAGTTACAACAATGACACCGGTTCCAGTTGGAACACATAATTCAAAGGCAATTCGTGAAAATTGTTTACAACGTGCTTTGAGTTGTGAAACTCCAAATGCTGGATGTTTACGTGATTGGAAAAAAGCCGGGACTATAGGTTGTCCTGCTGGTAAATATTTGAAAGCTGGCACGACAACATGTATATCTTGTAAAGACGCGGGATTAAGTGATGATACTTATTGTCCTGGTGCTGTATGTAATACAAATGCAGATGTGGATTGTGGCATACAACAATGTCAACAAGGTTATTCTTCTTCTGAAGATTGGAGTTACTGTACTAAAGATGTTGAATGTCGAGAGGGGTGGTATTTGCCAGCAGGTGGGTCTTCTTGTTCTATTTGTCCACAAGGTTCATATTGTCCAGGACAACAACAAAGTAAATATAAGACTGGAACAATAACTGACCAAGGGATATTCTCTTGTCCAAATGGTAAAACTACCGAAACAACTGGTGCTTCAAGTGTTGATGAATGTACTAAATTTATAAAAACATGCCCAGCTGGACAGTATATAAAAAATAATACATGTGTAACTTGTGAAAAAGGTAGTTACTGTGAAGGCGGTTTATTAAATCATGATAGTAATGAAATTGTTGGTATAACACAGTGTCCAAATGGACAAACAACAGAGACAACTGGTGCTAAATCTGTGCAAGAATGTAAAATTGAAACAGAATGTCTTGCTGGACAGTATGTAAAAAATAATAGATGTGTAAGTTGTGAAAAAGATAGTTATTGTGAAGGTGGTTTGTTATACCATAATAATAATGAAATTGTTGGTATAACACAGTGTCCAACGGGAAAAATGACAGAGACAACTGGTGCTAAATCTAAAAATGAATGCAAGTTCACAACAGAATGTTCAGCTGGACAATATGTAAAAAATAATATATGTGTAATTTGTGAACAAGATAGTTATTGCGAAGGTGGTTTGTTGTATCATGATAATAATGAAACTGTCGGCATAACATCTTGCGCATCTGGTAAAACAACAGATGGTAAAGGAAAATCATCGCCAAGTGATTGTCGGTAATGCGGTTGATAGATTCTATTTTAGATAAATCGTCAAAAAAATGGTATTCATGGGTTGTCTGTTTTATGACAATCTGTGAATCTATTTTTTTATTTATTCCCCCAGAAGTTTTTATGACCCCAGCAATAGTTGCAAATAAAAGACGCACAGTACCGGTGACTGTGGCTGCGGCTGTGGGGTCTGTTATAGGTGGGGCAATTGCATACGCCATAGGTTATTGGTTGTTTGATAGTGTTGGTATTTGGTTGATAGAACATTTTGCAACAATGGAAAAGTTTTTATATACCAAAGATATGTTTACACAATATGGTATATTGATAATAATTTTAACAGCCGTAACCCCAATACCATATAAATTATTGGCAATATGTGCTGGATTTATGAAATATCCATTGTTTATATTTTTGTTGGTGTCCGCAATTTTCAGAACAGGCCGTTTTGGTATAATTGGCTTTTTATTGTGGAAATTCCAAGAAAAAGCAAATGAATTAGTAAAAAAGTATTCTTTGCAAATTACTATTGGTGCAATAGTTTTTGCTTTGTTGGGTTTGGGTATATTATATTTAATATAAGCGCTTGAAATTTTAATAATACGAGTGTATTATTGCCACATAAACAAGTGGTAAAAAATGCGCAAACAAACAAATTCAAATCGTTCAGAAAAAATAGCAAGCAAAGTACAAACTTTGGTTTCAGAGATATTACAGCATGATTTTGCAGATGATAATTTGATAAATAGTATTTCTTTGGTTGGTTCAGAATCACATGGTGGAATGCAATTTGTAAAATTATTCTTTTATTGCAGAGATAATAAAGATGAAACACAGAAAAAATTGGATGAGATAACCAAAACAGTGCGTTTTTTATTAGCACAAAAAATAAATCAAAAATATGTTCCAGAAATTCGTTTTGCTTATGATAATACTTTGGAAAGGGCAGATAGAATAGAAGAATTATTAAAAAATATAGAGAAATAATGAAACAGTCAAATATACGTAATTTTTCAATAGTAGCACACATCGACCATGGAAAATCTACATTATCAGATAGATTGATAGAATATACGGGCGGTTTGGAATCTCGCGAAATGAAATCGCAAGTTTTAGATTCTATGGATATAGAACGCGAACGTGGTATAACAATCAAAGCACAAACGGTTAGATTAAATTATACGGCAAAAGATGGGCAAACATACCAATTAAATTTGATGGATACTCCCGGTCATGTTGACTTTTCTTACGAGGTTTCACGCAGTTTGGCCGCGTGCGAGGGGGCTATTGTTTTAGTTGATGCAACACAGGGGGTTCAGGCGCAAACTTTGGCAAATGCATATTTGGCTTTGGATAATGATTTGGAAATGTTGCCTGTATTAAATAAAATAGATTTGCCATCCAGTGATGTTGCGGGAACACGCGAACAAATTGCAGATGTTATTGGAATGGATGCATCAAATGCTTTATGTGTTTCTGGTAAAACGGGCGCTGGTGTCCCAGAATTATTAGAAGAAATTGTTAATAAATTGCCGGCACCATCTGGAAATGAGACAGCGCCAACACGCGCTTTGTTGGTTGATTCATGGTATGATTCTTATTTGGGTGTTGTTATTTTGGTTCGTGTTGTTGATGGTAAATTATCCAGAAATCAAAAAATTAAATTTATGGCGACTGGTGCAGAATATGTGATTGAAAAAATTGGTTATTTTACACCGAAAATGGAAAATGTGGAAAGTTTAGAAACTGGCGAAATTGGTTTTATTATTACGGGTATGAAAACGATTCATGATTGTAAAGTTGGTGACACAATTTGTGATACAAAATCAAATGTTGATATGTTGCCAGGGTTTAAACCATCTGTTCCTGTTGTGTTTTCAAGTTTCTTTCCAGTGGAAGCAAACGATTATCCAGATTTACGTGAAGGTGCAGAAAAACTTGCTTTGAATGATGCTTCTTTTGTGTTTACTACCGAAAAATCATCTGCTTTGGGGTTTGGTTTGCGTTGTGGATTTTTGGGACTTTTACACATGGAAATAATAAGTGAAAGATTGAATCGTGAATTTAATTTAAGTTTGATAAATACTGTTCCATCTGTGCTTTACAAAATCCATTTGCGTGATGGTTCACAAATAGATTTAGAAAATCCAGCAGATATGCCAGATATAACAAAAATAGATGCAATAGAAGAACCATGGGTTCGTGCAACAATAATGATGCCAGACAAGTATATGGGTTCAATGATAGAATTGTGTTCTGCACGTCGTGGAATCCAAGAAAATATATCTTACGTTGGAAACAGGGCTGTGTTGGTATATTTGTTGCCATTATCAGAAATTGTTTTTGATTTTTACGATAAAGTAAAATCTTTATCTTCGGGTTACGCTTCATTTGATTATGTTTTATATGATTATCGTGTATCTGATTTAGTAAAAGTTTCAATATTAGTAAATGATGAAAATGTAGAGCCATTATCTTTTTTATGCCATCGTTCTGTGGCAGAAAAACGCGGTCGTCAAATTGTTGAAAAATTAAAAGATTTAATACCACGTCATCAATTTAAAATACCGTTACAGGCGGCTATTGGTGGCAAAATCATAGCAAGAGAGACAATTGCTGCATATCGTAAAGATGTTACTGCAAAATGTTATGGTGGGGATATTACACGTAAAAGAAAACTGCTTGAAAAACAGAAAGAAGGTAAAAAAAGATTAAGAACTTTTGGTAATGTAGAAATACCTCAATCTGCTTTTATCAATGCATTAAAAGTTGATTAAAAAGGAATAAATTATGCAAATAATTCAATATATAAAACAATGGAACCAAGCGAAAAACGAATATAATGCAGCAGCAGAATTTTATGAAAAAGCATACGAACACAGAAAAGATGTGTTTGATTGGAATGTGTTGGCAAATCCGAAACATATGTCTTGTGTTTCACATGATAAATATATATGTCCATCTTTCCAAGATGTTACGAAAACGTGCACAAAATGTGAGTTTTTTTATACCAGAATGCAATTAAAAAAAGCAGCAGAAGATGAACAAGTAGCACATTTACGTTTTATGGAAGCGCGTAATAAATTAAAACGATATAGTATTGTAGATATGTTTAAACAAAGATAGGGTTATATAATGGCACATCAATTTTTCTTTAATCCATACATTATTGAAAATTTACCTTTGCCACAAAAGGGTTTTGATGTTGTTCAAGATTTATCAGAACCAAAATTGCGTATGTATATAACACAACATGGTGTGAAAAGTTTTTTTGTGCGCAAGCGTATAAATGGTGTTGATAAAAGAATTATATTGGGTAAATATCCAGATATGGATATAGAAACTGCGCGTTCTATGGTAAATACAGTATTAGATAACGCTTGTAAAAAACAGGTTAAATATCGCAAAAAAATAAAATTTAGAGATTTTTTAAATGTTTATATAGAAAACAAAGTAAAGCGCAGTGAAGATTCTTTGATAAAGTTAAAACGTTCAATAGATATGCATTTTGGCGAGATACTAGATTTATATATCCAAGATATAACAACAAACGATATTGCAAAAGTATTAGATAATATTACCGGACGTGCCATGGCTGCGCGATTACAAGAGTTTTTACACAGTGCTTTTAATTATGCAAAATTGTTGGGGTATATTAAAAATAATATTGTAAATGATGTACCACAAATAAAAGTGAAACGTCGCGTTCGTCCATTGACCGAAGAGATATTGAAAGAATTGATAGCAACCATCAAAGCCGAAGATTATAGTGTTTGTCAGTCCGCTTTTTTAATGTTGATTTATGGTTTTGCGCCAAAAACAAAAATTTTCAAGATGCGCTGGGAAGATATAGATTTTAATCATGATTTATGGAAAGATATGCCGTTGTCTGATAAAGCAATGTTATTATTGCAAGAAATTCCCCAAGAAAGCGAATGGATTTTTACTGGTCGTGGAAAGTTTCATTTGGCAGACCCACGTATAACATGGCAAAGAATCGTAGCAAAAATAGGTGTTCCAAATCTTACTATGGATGATGTTTACAAGTTTTTGACAAGGTTATTGGTGTGGGACGCTGATAGGGAGAAACTACGCGAAAATATGAATGATTTGTTATCAAGATTTTAAGGTTAAAAACGGGTTATTTTTATAAACTCTTGACATATTGGTTATAAAATGTTATTTTATTGTGAAAGACGCCCATGGTTTTGGACGCAAAAGTTTAATATAAATAAAGGATAAAATATGACAACTTTTGAAAAAGTAAAAAAAATAGTATGTGATAAATTAGGTGTTGATGAAGCTAAAGTTACTGAAAGTGCTTCTTTTACTAATGATTTGGGTGCAGATTCTTTGGATATCGTTGAATTTGTTATGGAAGTTGAAAAAGAATTCAATATCACAATAGCTGATGAAGAAGCTACAAAATTAACAACTGTTGGCGAAGCAGTTAAATATATTGAAGATCATACAAAATAATTGTTTGATTATGTTTGATAAAAAAGTTCACAGTTTTTCTGTGGACTTTTTTATTTACACAATACTATAATTGTGATATAATTACGAAATACGAGAGAGCATGAAATCTATAGCGCGCATTTTAACGATTTTATTATGCTGTATTCCTGTGGTACGGGGATATGCTGACCCTGTGGCTACCACAAATGGTAGTAATTTGACCAGTTTTAATCCCAGCAATGCCGGTAATAATCAATGGGCGACCATGACTAATGGTCGCGATAGTGCCAATGGTGGTGGGGCGACGGCTGATTTTGGAAATTGTAATTCTTTGATTTTACGTTGTGCACAACCAAAATGTGCAAATGGTGGCTGTACAGATATGAATGTGGCGGGTGCTATTGTTATGGGGTGTGTGACTGCGAATAAAACATGTGAAAAATATGGTAATGATTTGATTTCATATATGGCGGCGCAATTGGTTGCAAATTCCACAGCCAAGGCAAATGCCGCAAGTTCACAACAGGCATTAGCAGCTGCGGAGATGGCACAACAACAATCTCAACAGCAAATGGCACAAATGCAACAACAAATGATGATGATGCAACAGCAGATGGCTGACCAAGCTGCTGCAAGTACGCGACAAATGGCAGAAATGCAAGAAAGTATGCAACGGCAAAATCAACAGGCAATTGATAATCTTACCGCAGCTGCGGCGGCGGCAAATGCGCAACAGCCAACCACCACAGTTAGTCAAGAACAAGCAATTTCCAATGGTGTATCCCAAGAAGTTTTATTGCGTCAGCAAATCGCACCAAAGATTGAAACAAAAATTAAAGATGCAGAATTATCACTGAAAGCGTTAAAGGAAGTTATGTATAACACGTTTGAATATGCTGGATGTGATAGATTGGGAAATAATTGTACGGGTCCAAAACGTGTAAAAAGATTTAAAGAATACGCTATGGGGGTCTTTGAACCGGATGAAGAAGTTGCAGATAAATTATACGAAGCATTGGAAACAGCAATGATGGTTGGTGTGGATGTTTCAGATGTTTTAATGTTAATGAATGGTTCGTGTAATCGTTGGGCAAAATATGTGTGTGGAAGTATTGGCAGTGGAAACTATACCCCTACACAGTATCAGCCTGTAGATAAATCCGATGGAACGGCACCGTGTTCCGGTTCTGGTAAATCATTAAAAGGAACACGTACACGTGGTGGTGCAAGTTGTGTGCCGGGGCAATTGGTAGAGGCACCAGATGATGCATGGTGTACATTTACGACTTTGGTTGATTCAGATACCGAAGATTTAGTTGATATAATGTTGTATCCCGATACAGATAGTAGCAGTAAAACAACAACGCGTTTGGGTTGTATGTCCGATGCAATTGGTAATATGATGGGAATAAGCAGACGTGCAAAGAAAAGTGCATCAACCATAGATTTGGATACTTTTGAACGTATGATTACCCAAGACGGTTCCAATATGCCACGTGGCGCATTGGCTGAAAATGGTGTTCGTTCCCAATATTGTGTTGCCGATGATGTTGCAATAGCAGATTTACAGAAATGGACAAAAAATAAAACACTACCAAAACCAAAAGAAATGTGTATAGATGAAGGTACACTTAGTAAATACATAGAAAAACAGGCATCTGGGGATGAAGACGCGTGCAGTGAGGAATGTAAAAATATGAAAGAAGATTTTAAAAAGAACTGTTATAATGCGTGTTATGCTTGTACTGTTGTTTGGGGTGGTACATGGCACCAGCCCAAAAATCTTAATGAGGATATTACAAGTGGAGATGTATGTACATGTAAAAAAATTGGTGGAGAACAACCAGAATTTGAAACACTAGATAATAACACTTTTAAATGTAAATATACTGAAACTACATGCAAAACAAAGTTATATGCAAATTATGAAAATAATGAGTGTAAGTTAGAAGAAAAGAGTAAGTGTTTGGCAGAGTGGGGATTTTGGAAATATGATGAGAAATCTCAAAAATATAAATGCGATAAATCAGACACTAGTATAATTTCACAATGTAGTGCAATATGGGGAACCGGTGTTTATACAAGTCATCTTGAACAAAAGAATAGTGGTACAAATGGTGAGATAACTATTGTTTGTACGAGGCTAGAGCAAGCATGTATTGATATTGGTGGTGAAATAAAAAGTGGAAAATGTGAATTGCCAAAAGAAGAAACTGATGGCAAAAAAATAAGTAAAAAAATTTCAATAAATAATTTGTTGGAGAACAAAGGTGGTAATTTATAAAAAATTATCTTTTATAATGGCGGTTGTTTTTGGGGCAATGATAAATTGTGGTGGTTTTGCCGCAGTTGGTGAAGTGTATCAATGTGAAGACCCAGATACATATCCGTATATAAATCCGGCATTAACTTTGTGTGAAATTCATCCATATAATATGGGGTGGGAAAATGTTGAGAATAAATCCGGTGCAGACAAAGCAAGAATGAAGGAAGTTATCGGGTTAAAAACAACAATAATTACCCAACAAATGAAACGTCAATATGATAATTTAGAGGGAATTGTTAGAAAGTTAAAGACACAATTAGAAAAACCCGTTTTGACATCTAATTTAGAAGCCGCCGGTGCAAAATCAGAAAAAAATGGTGGCGGGGCATCTTCATCGGGTGATAAAAGCATTATATTGGCAGGCGCACAAAATTGTTTGAATTCTTTTGATAGAAAAAGCGCTTTTGAATGTGCAAGAGCTAATATTAGTTTGATAATAAATAATTCCAGTGCCAGCACAAATAAAGCCTGTAAACAGTTAAATGCAACTTTTGATGGTGTAAAAACTTGGTTGGGTATAAATGATGGTGTATTAGATGAGAACAAATGTAAGTTTGTTAGTTCGAATGGGTTAGCAAATTGTGATAAAAACACAGTGGTATCGTGTTCGCAGATTTTATTACAAAAAATCGCATATGAAGAAGAGCAACAAAACTTAAAAGAAGCCGCTGCTAAAGCTGGTGGTAGTTGGAAATAGTATTTGCATAAAAAATTATGCAAATGTGTTGACAAAGTATAGTTTTAATGTATAATTTGCATAAAGTTTTCAACAAATTGAAAATTTAATAATAAAACAAAACAACCAAAGAGAAGATAAATGTCAATATATGCAATCTTTCAAACTGGTGGTAAACAATATCGTGTAACCGAAGGTGATATTGTAAAGGTTGAAAAACTGGATGCTACTGGTTCTGTTGAATTTGATAAAGTATTAATGGTT
>JAKSSZ010000120.1 GCA_024402835.1 Alphaproteobacteria bacterium
CATTTACAAAATATATCCAACTATATTTATTAAATAAGCCGTGTTTTGCAGCATACAAATAACCACGTTTATACGAACCAAAATCATATTCGCCATGACGTTTTGCAGATACGAATAAACAATATTTTGATATTTTTGAAAGTTCTTTTTTTGAAATATCACTGTCCATATACAACACAATATCACCAAGTTTAGACAACGATTTAATATAATACAGTAAAGAATCTGATACGGTTCCTGTATTAGAATATCCAGCAAATATAAATAATCTATTTTTCATCTTTTAATTGTTTTACAAATCTGTTCATTACATTATCACAAACGTCATTTCTATCGTTATTATTAAAAAACTCTTTGGCTGTTTCTACATTTTTCTCACCACCCCATCCCAAAGCACGTGTTTTTCTGGCAATACATTCTTCCATTGATTTTGTAATATAATGATTACAACGTATAAAATTTGATGATACTGGGGAATCACTTTGGTTTATTCGCCCAAGCATTTTACCATTTTCATCAATTGTTGAACCCGCGACTAAGTTCGCATGTGGATTCGTAATTGTGGTAACCAAGCGTGGATTTATAATAGATTTTATACCCCACGATTTTTTAGCATGATGTGTATAATTTTCTATCAATAACCCATCTGGTTTTGTTTTATGTCCAGATGAACCATAAATAATCCAAGCAATAACCAACTGTGCAAAATTCAAAGGAAGCGTATATAAAAACTCTGGTATTGTTTTGTGTTTAACTGGAACAATAAATTCATCTAAATCTATTAAAGCCAACCAACGTGTATCACAGGAATGCTTTTCTATGATATTCAAATATGCAGATTGCTGTCTAAAATTCCCAGGATAATATGTATATTCAACAACACCACGTTCAATATATGGTTTTAATATATCCATTGTATTATCCGTGGAACCATTGTCATATAAATAAAATTTATCAACACCCACCAATATATGAAAATCAAGCCATTCTTTTAAATATGGGCCTTCGTCTTTCATAATTGCACCAATAGACAACGTGTTTTTGAATTTATAGATTTTATCTTGCTTTATAATATGTAAATAATTAAACAATCCTATCATAAATATTCCACGCAAAGCACGACGATATTTTTTTATTGGTATCCAAAATGTTAACAAAGTTGATATTATTTTTTTTGTCTTTGTAATTTTCGGCAAACCCATTTATTAATCCTTTGTTATATATTTTAATATTCTGTGTTTATATCTGCGCGCATGCATATCGGGGGTATAATCAAAAACACCGTTATCATTTAATGATTTTATAATTTTTATGGATTGTTGTTTTTCATTGTCATCTGTTATTTTTTGTGCATATTGATACATACGAACAATAAAAGGCCATAACATTTCACGTGATATATATTTATATTCTTTTGATTTTTTGTCATATAAATCAAAAACATATTTTATACCGACAGATAATGATTTAACATATTTAAAAAATGATGTCACATTAGTAATTGAATTGATATTGTTAACATAATAATACAATGGAAAATCAGTTTTTATAATAATTGGTTTTTTTGATACAATATGATTCCACCATGGAAAATCTTCCATAATAATACCTGGTATAAATTGTATATTATGTATAAAACTATATTTATATAAGTTTCTAACAACAATACAGTGTTTAACCCATTTGTTTCTTAATAAACTATGTTTATGTTCGTTTTCGGTAACACAAAATTGCAGTTTACGTTTTTTATAATTTTTTGATACCGAATATTTTGGAAAAGAATCTATTTTTATATCAGGTTCCACATTTTGATATTCAAACGACACAATATCAACATTATTTTGTTCCGCTAGATTATATACAATTTCCATTGTTTGTGGATGTATAAAATCATCACTGTCCAAATACATAACATATTTTGTTTTTACATATTTCATTGCCGTATTACGTGCCACTGATAAGCCACCGTTTTTTTGATGAATAACAATAAACCGTTTGTCTTTTTTTGCATATTCATCGGCAATTTTACCAGAATTGTCGGGTGAACCATCATCAACACAAATCGCAGTCCAATTTTGAAAAGTTTGATTTAACACGGAATCTAAACATCTACGCAGATATTTTTCAACATTATACACTGGTATAATTATAGAAATTTTTGGTTTAACCATATTTTATTTCCTTTGTTGAAAAACGCTTTATTTTCTGCTTAAATTATAGGTAAAGAAATACAAAATGTCAAAACGATTGTTTTTATTTGCTGGATACGACAAAAACGCCATTATTGATGACGCGTTGATATATTATGTTCAAGCATTATCCATGATTGGTGATGTAATTTTTGTTGGCGATTCTGCTTTTTCAGGTAAAGAATTAAATAAAATTAAACCGCACACAATTTATGCGGCTGGGAAACGTCACGGTGAATACGACTTTGGTTCTTATAAACGCGCATATCAATACGCAAATGACCACAAACTATTTAGAAATTATGATTATATTTATATGGTA
>JAKSSZ010000121.1 GCA_024402835.1 Alphaproteobacteria bacterium
ACTTTCTTTTTTGATAAAGATAACAACGTAAACTTCTATTGGTCACAGAATTTTAAAAACGATTTTGGACAATCACCAAGAATTTTAAAAGATTTATTTTGTGAACCATTTTTAACTATGTTGCGAACCAATGATGATTTACGGCCATACGTTAATACTTTCTTGCAAAAACATAATTTAAAAATAACAGCGGAAGAATTTTTGGAATATTGGTTGTCCCGAGATTCGCGAATCAATCCAGATGTATTGGATTGGATTTGTACACATCATAATCCAGAAAACCATTTTCATATAGCTTCCAACCAGCCAAATGTTCGTATGAACTACATTTGGGAACACAGACCTGAATTACACGAGTTTTTTGAAAATATTTTTATATCTGCCAACATCGGAACATCAAAACCAGACCCTGTATTTTTTATAAAAATACAACAAAAACTGAAAGTCCCCTTTTCTGAAATTTGTTTGATAGATGATGAACCTAAAAACATACAATCTGCGAAAACTTTAGGCATGCAAACCGTATTGTTTAATTCAACAAACGACTTGCCTGAGTAATTATAAATATTGCAACAAATAGATTTTATTGTCGTTCGGGGAAGAAATAAAAATGTTTTTAACGCGTTTTGGCGATAACATTAAACTTACCAGTTAACATATTGACTCGTATATAATCACCTGGTTTTATATTTTCAAAATCGGCCCTGCGTCCCCATGTTTCCAAAACTGTAAAATCAAGATTTTCACGCAACATATTACCATGATGACCGTATAATCCATCAAACGGGGAATTAGACCAATCAAATTCAAACTTGAATTTTACCCCAACAGAATTTTTAGTAAAAACATGTACAGATTCACCAGATTTCCAAATATTTATATCATTATATTCTCGTGTAGGAACGGGGTTTATTCTATCTATAAATCCGACACAGCCCTCTATAATCGGTTTTTCTGGCGAAAATACGGATTTAGTATGTTCGTCTATTTGTATTTCATAAAATTCAGGCAAACAATATGGGCGCTGTTGCACTATATTGATTTTGTTGTCTTTTGATACAACAAATTCCATATCCACGGGGTGTCCTAAATCTGGTTCTAACTCAGAGCACAAAGCAGAAATTAAAAAATGATTTCTGTATATTTCTCGGTCTTGCGCAGAAACTCTTTGTGGCGAACCAGTATGAGCATTGGGATAAAACATCATATTGTATTCTGGGGTATCGATATTGGATAAATTGAACCTTGTTATATCATGATTTTTATCAAACACAGGTTTACTTGTTGCAAATCTATGAAAACCAGAAAAATGCTTATCAGATAACAATTTATCTGCAAAATCATTTTGCACATAATGCATCACAATAAAAGGCCCACCCAAAAATGTTTCGGAATATACAACACCCGCCATTTGCGATTCAGACACCATTGATTGTAAAATAACACCCATTTTAGCATTTGGCACCTTTGCCGCAGATGCATAGACCGTATTTAGTGCAGTGGCCATCTGGTCACGTGTTTTTACATTCAAAACACTTTCAAATTGACCCGAATAAGTTTTTCTTTTTTTATCTTCTATATCTGCAGAAGAACGCACTGCAACATTTCCACCTAATTTATCAGCATAAAACATAGCCGAATTTATTAAATCTTCTGAAACGCTAGCATATTTTTTATAATCATCAAATCTTGATACTGGTATCACAAAGGTATCTGGAACAACAAAATTCATTTTGTATTGTGCATTATACTTTTGAAGCTGTGTTTTTAATTGATAAAGCCCAGCAAATTTGCCACCACCAATATTGGCGGTATTGGCGTTAACATCATTCAACGAAATAATTGTATTATCAGCCATTTTCTTGTTTCTTTGCGTTTTATTGATGATATAACTAATATGTTTATTGTCAAGAGTTCGTAAATGTGTGAAATGGTGGCTATTTTTGATATCTAACTTACGAACTTGTGAAAGTATTGGAAATCTAATCAAAAAACCGCAAAAGCGGTTTCGTTATTTTGGCAGCCTCACTGTTTTCTCGATACGCAATAATAAAAATCAATAAAAACTCTAATTAACAATATCCGTTTTTATGATTTTTCTAATTGCCTATCTTCGGATTGGTCATGCGTGCCGATGGCACTCTGACCGATCCCAGTTCGGCTTGGAATAAAAAAAACACCCAAGCGGGTGTTTGTTTTATTCTGGCAGCCTCACTGGGATTCGAACCCGGATTCTCGCCTTGAAAGGGCGGTGTCCTAACCATTAGACGATGGGGCCAAAACT
>JAKSSZ010000122.1 GCA_024402835.1 Alphaproteobacteria bacterium
ATATTACAAAGGGAACATAATAATATGCATGCAGAATTAAGTAAAATAATGACAGAAAATCTGCGTGTTATGGGGCGTTTGAGCGAACGGGTACATAACATGTCGGATATATTTGAAAAGTATTCTAAACAACAAGTTTCTATACTTATGCGATTATATTTTTCTGGTAAATCTAAATTGAAAGATATTTCTGCACGTGAATATATTTCTACGGCTAATTTGTGTGCAATGTTTAGAAAACTTGAACAGATGAATTTAGTTCAACGAACAGTTGATGAACAAGATAGACGTGATACTTGGTATTCTGTCACTGATATGGGAAAACAAATAGCAGAAAAAGTATTAAATCAATTTATATTGTCTATTGAAAATTTGTTCAAGGGGTTATCTAAACAAGATGAAAGGTTGCTTATAGATGCAACAAAGACAATCAATAATGTATTAAAAAGGATAGAAAATGCGTAAATTTATTTATTTATTATGTTCTATTTTATTTGTATCAAATGCTTTTGGTATAGTTTTATCTTTTAATGATGTAATAGAAAAAATAGTTGCTGAATCAAATGATGTAAAAAAAGCAGAAGCAAATATAAAAAAAGCACAGGCACAATTAAAATCTGTTAGTGCAAATCGGTGGTTGTCTGTGGATGGTTCTGCAAGTTATATGAATTTAATAGATGTTGAACATCCTTTTGATTCCGAAGGTGTAAGAATACCAGCGGAAATAGGAGCAATGTTGGAACATGCACAACAGGGAGATTTTACAATTCCTGATAATATCTTTTCAGTTGGTGTAAATGCAACACAACCTATATATACATTTGGTAAAATAGGGCATGCTTTGGATGCTATGCAAATGGCTATTGATATGTCTAAATCTGCAAAAGAACTTACATTACGTGAAGTAAAATATGCAGCTGCTGATTTATATTGGACAGCAAAAATGACTGATGAAATAGTAAAAGCAAGTGAGAAAACTTTAAAAGATGCACGAAAAGCAAAACAAAATTTAGTTTCTACTGGTCGTGCTAATCGTATGAATTTGGTAAAAATAGAATCTGATATTGCAACAAAAGAAGTTAATGTGTCAGATGCAAAATTTAACCGTGATACTGCATACAGAATGTTAAAAATAATGGTGGGGTTGGCACCTGATACAGATATAGTATTACAAGATGAAATACCAAATGAATTTGAAAAGCAAGATTTTAAAACTTTGACATCAACACCTCAATGGGATATTTATGAAAAACAAATAAAAATGTATGAATCAAATGCGGCTTCTAAACGCGCTGGTGCGTATCCAAGTTTAGCGGCTATGGGGTCTTATAGTTTATATTCTATGGGACAAGATATGGGACATTTATTTGATAAAAAATCAAGTCAATCTGCATATTTGGGTTTGGCTTTACAGGTGCCTTTATTTAGTGCGGGGTTGCATTCTGCAAACGCGACGATAGAGGCAATGAATGCCGAAGCTGTTCATCAAGATTTAGATAAATCAAAAAAATTAAAAACCGAAGAATATAATACTGCCGTAAAGAAATATTCTCATTTGTGTGATAATTTGTCAAAATTAAAAAATGCAAAAGAATTAGCACAAAAGACATATACGTTGTCTGTTAATAGATTTGCAAACGGTCAAACTTCGGCTGTGGAATTATCGGATGTTTCTTCGGCGTTGTATCAAATGGATGTCGCTTTGATAAACACAAAATACAATATATTAATGTCTGTTGAAACGGTAAAAAAATTAGGTGAATAATTATGTTGAATAATTTTATTAAAAAATTGAATATGCGCAAGATTAAAAATATAGCATATATTATATGTATTCTTGTTGTTATTGTATGGTTCGTTTACAGATTCATAGTTGTTTTTGCAGAAAGAAATTTGTCTGTATGTAATTTATCGCGTGTTTATACAACAGATGGAATACCAGTAGAAACAATAAAAGTAAATACAAAAACCGATTATATATATGAACCGATTTTTATAAAAAATAATCGTGCGTTGGTTGCTGGAAATAAAGTTCATAAATTGCATGTTGGTCAAAATATCGGTAATTGTAAAATAAGTTATATCTCTGCGGATATAGATATTGATACAGGCGCTTTTATTGTTAAAACCAATGGTTGTGATGATGGATTGCACAATATTCAATTTAAACATACAGGATTTTTTATACCAATGTCTGCAATAAAAAATAATAAAGTTATTGTCATACAAAATAATGTAACAACAGAAAAAAATATAGTCATCAAAGATA
>JAKSSZ010000123.1 GCA_024402835.1 Alphaproteobacteria bacterium
GCTTTTGCCAAAGAGTCAATAGCATTCCAAACTTGTAAATGGTTCATAGCGGTTCTCCTTTTCTTTTTTTTGTGTTTTGTGTCTCCACGCATATATTGTTTATTATTCCTAAGTTTTTATCACTAGGAAAAAATGTGCGAATAAGATAAATATCATAAAAAATATGAGAAAGAATTCTTATATAAAGGTGAACGCACCACAAAAATATGCAATATTTGATAAAAAAACACATCCTGTTTATAGGATGTGTCTTTGAAATCTTTTGTGTTTACCCAAGAATTATTATTCTGCTTCTTCAACGAATTTAGCAAATTCCGAGAAGGATGTATTTGTAGCATTCAATATTTTAGACAAACTCTGCGTAGATAACCAACGCTCTTGACCATATCCAGTCAAACGTTTGGATTTATTAAATGTAGTTGGGTTTAATCCAGATATCTTTGCCAAACCAGAAGCAGTAGTACCTTTGGACTTAGCTAACTCATCAATCGCATTCCATATTTGTATGTGATTCATAGAAAAACCTTTATTATGTTGTTGGTATTCTCTTACATATTATTACAGAAAAAATTTTTTTAGCAAATAAAAAAATTTAATGGGTATAGGAAAAAATATACTGATAACAAAAGCAGAATAAAAACACCGCTCTAACGTTGTTTTTGCAACATGGCATGGAATAGGGTGGATTTACAAGGCTTTTTTCGAAAGTTTAATGATTCTAGTTGATAAGCACAGTTATTCAAATTTTTGAAAATTATGCCAATCCCATTATGGGCTCTCCATAGTTTAATATTTTTTGGGTTGTCATCAATAAGTAATCCAGAATTAATGGAATACTTGTGTTTCTTACGACGAATAACAATGATATCAGAATCAGGAATGTCGGGGTCTATGTATCTATGAATCCAATCTCTTTTATCTTGGGTCACACGTTCAAATTCTGTTTCTGAATCAGGTGTAAAGCAAGACAAAAAACGAACGTGTAATGCATATTTTTTGCATAATTTGTATAATTTTTCTGTGTGTTCGTATGGGGGGACTTGTTGAAAAAAATCTTTTTTATAATGTATAAGATAAGACTGGATTTTTAGTCGTTCCTGTTGGGATAACATGTCCCAGGACATCCACTTTGTTAGCGCAAAAGCCAATGCTTGGACATTGGCGATAACGCCGTCCATATCAAGATATATCGTATCAATAAGTGTTTGTTTGTTCTTCATATTGATTATTATAGACAAAACAAATAAAATGTCAAGCATTGTGTAGTTGTGATTTTAACGGTTAAAATAACCATAGATATTTTCTGAAATAATCGGTTGCTTTATAACAGCCTCGGTTCGACATCTTTTGTAAATATTTTTCGTTTAATTATCAAAACTCATAAATAAACAACCTGTGCGGATATTTGACGTGGTTATATATAGTATATCCAGATATTGTATTTACCACGTGTTTGGGTTTGATTCCTTTAATCTCAAAGTCCAAGGATATCAAAATACCAATTTTATCTTTGTGTTCGTATATCTTTGGTGTAACTGTTGGGCTCAGATATGCAACCACAACATCAAAATGTTCGTTTTTTAAATATTCAAATGCATCGGTCCAAATAGTGTGATTTTTTTTTACAACCAGACAGTATATCAATTATTTTCGACACAAATGCGGCAAAGGGCATATTTTCTAACGCATAAACATCGGCCTTGGTATTGCGCGCTATGACTCGTGCTAATCCACCAAATCCAGAACCTAACTCACAAATTTTTTTTGCATCTGGATAATTGCTGATAATTTCATTGACAACATATTGTCTTAAATGTCTGGTGGTCGAAACATTTGGTGGCTGATGGCGGATAACCGCACAATAAAAATATTCCAACATATACACGTTGAATACACCAACTGCTATCAACAAAGCATATATAAAAAAATATACGAATAACATTAGTGTCCCCTTTCGTGTAAACTAACATCTTGTTATAGTGATTCTACACTTCACCACTCGTTTGTTCAAGTTTTATTATTGTGTGGGATATTTGTATTTGTTTTTTATGGAAATTGTATTTTTGCTAAATTTATGGTGATGAAAAAAAGAGCAATTTTAAAAACAATAACCTCGAACTTTTTTACAGATGGAAAAAATGCGGTAATTTCAATAAGAAAACCCTTTGAAATATGCCTTCAAAGGGTTTCCTGTCCAACTTGGCTCAGAGGGTTGAACATAGTTCGAGTCAGAGATATCTTAGATTTACTTAG
>JAKSSZ010000124.1 GCA_024402835.1 Alphaproteobacteria bacterium
TTGTTCAATCTTTAATAACATCAATTGTATATCATTTTACACCTGATAAATGCAAAATGATAATTATTGACCCAAAAGCGGTTGATTTTGCGGTGTGGAATAATATACCACATTTGGTTACACCTGTTGTGACAGATGCAACCGAATCTATTAATGCTTTGAAATGGTCTGTTCGTGATATGGAAGAACGGTATAAAAAATTACAAAAAATGGGTGTTCGTAATATTAGCGAATATAATGAAAAGGTTGCGTATTTGCGTGAATCTGGACAAACATTAACAGAACAGGTAATGGTTGGCGAAGATCCAGAAACCGGCGAAAAAGAATTTGAAACACGCGAAATAGATTTATCAGATATGCCGTATTTGGTTATATTTGTTGACGAGGTTGCTGATTTAATGACTGTTGCACGCAAAGATGTTGAATTGTGTGTTCAAAGGTTGGCACAAAAATCACGTGCTGCGGGTATACATCTTGTTTTGGCTACACAACGTCCATCTGCGGATGTTATTACTGGTGTTATAAAAGCAAACTTCCCTGGACGTATATCTTTTGCCGCTACATCTATTATTGATTCTATGACGACTTTGGGTGCCAAAGGTGCTGAACAATTATTACCATGTGGTGATATGTTGTTTAACGAAGGTGGTCGTATACCAGTCAGAATACACAGTGCTTATATATCAAACGAAGAAATAAAACGCGTTGCGGACTTTTTAAGAAGTCAGGGCGAAGCAGATTACATAGAAGGTGTTACAACCGAAGAAAATACAGAATCCGTTGGTGCTTATATCCCAAGCCCAGCAGACACAAAAGCAGCAAAAAATGCTGATATATATGAACGTGCAAAAGAAATAGTTATAAATGATAAAAAACCAACAATATCTTATATACAACGTAGATTACAAATTGGTTATAACAAAGCGGCGGGTATCATAGAAAGAATGGAACAAGAGGGTATAATAAGTACTCCAGATCCAAGTGGAAAAAGACATATTTTATAATATTTATGTATTTGACTTTTTTATGGTGTTTTTTTGTGGTATAATAAAAAGAAATATAGGGGATGTAATAATGAAAAAAATTTTAATTTTACCTTTTTTAGTTGCAATTATGCCGGTTTTGGCAAGTACAGATTATTCTGAAACTTCGGAACAATCAACAACAACCAAATCAACACAAACGGTTGTAATGACTGCACCAACAAAAACAACACAGACAATAAAAAAGAAACACGGGACAGTTGTGAATAATTTTTATTTTTCACCGACTACACATGTAAATACCAACAACAGTAATAATAAAAATGGTTGCTGTGACGGAAATCGTGGTGTGAATGAAAAATATTATCCGGTATCAGCAACTCTTGGTGATTTGCATGATGCTAATAGTGTTAATAAACCACAACAAGAAAAAACAACACCAGCAACCCAAAACAAAGTTAGTGCAAGTTCAGAATCCAGTGTTCGTAAATACTATTTGGCTCATCCATTTTTTCAACCACAAGCGGGACATTTTGGTTCTATAACAGATTTTTCTTATGCTAAAAGTTCTATGGATGTAAATTTAATAAACGCTGTACGTTATGAGGTAGCCGACCCAACTAATGTTCAATCTGGGACGTTGGACATATCAAATTCTGTTGAAACAACACAATTTGTAATCAAAGAAGATATAAGTTTTGGTATTACAGATAATTTAGCATTACTTGGTATGTTGCAATATGATTCAACAAAAACACAATTTGAAGAATGGTCAAATGGAACACCTGGTGCAGATTATTCAAATTCTGGCTTAAATATTTTTGGTGTTGGTATGCAATATAGATTTGTTGATAATTCTGATTGGATTGCACATGTTGCAGGTTATTTTCAACACCAAAAAGATTCTGCTAATTCTTTTATGGTTGATTTAAAAGCTGGATATAAAGTATCCAGAACAACAATATATGGACTTGTTCGTGGAACATATTCTGAACTAATAGATGGTACCGCTTATGGTATTTATGTTGAAGACGGCGCAGATTGGTTGGCATTAACATATAAAACAGATGTAGATAATTTTACAATGGTAGATTTTGGTGTTGGTGTATTTAGTGTTTTATCAAAAGATTGGACATTAAATATCGAAGGCGTTTTTGGTAATTATGATTGGCACAATCAGGCAGTATTAAAAGGCGCGCATGGATGGCAACCTGGAAATAATTTTGCTCTGACTTTATATGGAAAATA
>JAKSSZ010000125.1 GCA_024402835.1 Alphaproteobacteria bacterium
TCTGTAATTTCTGCTCCACACTCACTACAATATTTTTTTGATTTTATCTCTACCCTGTTTCCACACTTTTTACAAAATTTAGCATCCTGTTCGAGCTCTTCATTACAATTCACACACCTCATATTTATGTCCTCAACTTTCCTGTCATTTATTTATAAAAGCTATTCCTAAACAAAAACTTCTCTGTGTAATATGTTTTTATTTATTTGTTACTCCTTTTCATATCCTATTTTTACATAAATTCATTTTGGGTCCAAAATACTCAATTTATTCTTTTTCAAAAAATACCAGTATGCAAGTCCAGACACAACTGTATCAAACACATTTCCACATCCAAACATCAGTGCAATCCCGAGAAGTGTTGGCACCCACAATCCTGCAAGGTATAAAACAAAAAAAGTTCCATAATATACCGTGTTTGTAACCACCGATTCAAACAACATATAATTTGTTTTACCTCGTCCATAAAAAGTGCAATCAAACACATTTTGAATGGCATAAAACACATAAAATCCAAACAACACCATTACAAGAGAAAATAATTTGTCCACATCTTCAAAAGCAAGAACATACTGCATAAATGGCTTATATGTTGGTATAAGTATCACCCACAACATGCAAACAATACCGGTAATCGTAAAATATCCAAGCGTATTATTTTTTATTGCTTTTTCATCTTTGGCAGTTTCCTGCTTGATTAACTCGCCAAGTTGCGTAATTGGAAGAAGCATCCAACCCCAAATGAAGTTATTTGCCACCCAATAAGTGCCCTGCTCGCCAACCATGTTAACCATACGTGAAACCATCAACATATAAGCGATATTTCGCACAAAGGATTCCAACCCAGAAATACCACCAATTTTGATAAAATCTTTTACCCACGTAAAAGACATTTTCTCTTTATTCCAAAGTTTATATCCTTGTTTTTCAAGAAGTACAATTGTCGCTATAAACAACAATGTGTTAACAATAATATTTGAATATCCGATTCCGTTTACACCAAGATTTGCAGAAAATGAAAAAGTAGAAACAAGAAACGTGTCAGAGACAAAACATAAAACGAGTTTTGCACCTGTAAGTATGTATACAAATATATCTTTCCCAACCGAAACCAATGCAACGGAACTAAAACCAAGCAAAATCCCAAAAATATTTGCTACACTTTCAATACGTATATAAGTTGCAGAATCAGCAATCATGTCTGGCGTTGCCGACATTGCTATCAACATCGGTTCTGCAAAAATAATTATCACCGCAGCAAGAACGAAATAAATACCAACAGATATTAAAAGCCCCGTTTTCAGTCGGTTGATAAATTCTTTTTTATTTGAAACAACCTTACCAACAAAAAAGAATAACGGAAGAATAATTTCTTCATTTATTATTTCATAAATAAGATTCACCCATGAAAGTTGACCTGCAATAGAATATGACCACTCACTAGGTAATTGCCCTAAGAAAAATGTGCGAACAGTAGTATAAACTGTTGGGCACAGCCCCATTACAAGCAAAGCAATAAACAACCGCCAATTAATATGTCTCAACGATTTTATTAATTTGTTCATTCTTAAGTCCTCATAAGATAACCTTTTTATTCTAATTCAATTATACCATCAAGTATGGCACTCATTCTCGTAATCATTGGAACAACAAGAACCTCTTCTCAATTTAAAAAAAACAATCAATCTTCATTCTATTATTAAATACGATTTAATAAATCTTTGCGTTTTTCTTCATATTCATCTTCTGAGATTATATTTGCTTCTTTCATCTCATAAAGTTTTGTTATAATTTCTAAAGGATCCTCTTCTTGTTTTTTATTTGCAAAATCCTTTATGCCCGAACCAAATTTGTTGACAACTTTCGACGCTCTTACGCCAAAAGATTTAATCATTTTACCAGTTTTTTCTTTCACTGTTTCTATGGGTTCGTCATCATAATTCCCTGCTTCAATATACGCATAATCTTGTTCAAATTCTTCTTCGGAATAATCAAAACATGTCTTATCCAGTTCATTTTGTAAACGTTTTGCCATAGGCAACATAGAAGCAAAATTGAGTCCTCCAGAAATAACACCACCTACAATTGGAATTGCTGCCGAGACTCCTTTTCCAACCGTTTGTTTTGTGATTTTTATGCCAATACTATTTGCCATTTTTTTAAATATTGGATACCAAAACGTTTTTGTAAGTGCTTTTTGTGGAATTTTTTTCATCGCCGTTTTCG
>JAKSSZ010000126.1 GCA_024402835.1 Alphaproteobacteria bacterium
CTGAAATTTTAGCTGTTGTAAAAGAATTAAAAATATCGGGCAAAAATATTTGCAAAGAAAATATGATAGATTTTTATAATAGGTGTGTGGATTTAAACAACTGCAGAAGATCAAGTGAATGGCCTGCCTTTATAAGTTCAATATTTGAGGTATGGAAAAATAGCCTTTTACAATAATTTAACAAGCTATTTACTATCCTTATACCAAGCTGTCGGTGTATCTTATTGTAATTAAAAGAAAAAATGCGGTTTATACCAAGAGGGCAGTATCAAAAACTCACCCTCACCAGTGCGGATTAGAACTGTTGCCCTCTGCGTTTTGAAAATGTGCCGAAAAGCCTTATAAAATAAGGAAAAGATGGTCCTCAATTTTGTGCGCTAAAAAAGTGGTATCCGTTTTCTTATTTAGAGGGGGGCAACCCGACCATAAAAAATTCAAACCGCGTTTATCGTGGTTTAAATTTTTTCCAGTGGGTATATAGTTCGACGCCTAATAGTTTATTGAAAAATCTCAACTTTTTTGTTTTACAAAAATAATATGTGTATTATAATACAGTGAAATTTAGATAATATTAAAAGGTTTATAAAATGTCTTATTCTATTGAAATAATTCGTCATTCGTTGGCGCATGTTATGGCAGCTGCTGTAAAAAAATTATATCCAGATGTTAAATTTGCTGGTGGTCCGGCTATTGAAAATGGCTTTTATTATGATTTTGATACAGAACATCGTTTCACCGAAGATGACTTTGCAACAATAGAAAAAGAAATGCGTTCTTTGATAAAATCTGATGGCAGATTTGATAGACAAGAAGTTTCTTTACAACAAGCCAAAGAATTATTTGCTAATCAACCATATAAAATGGAATGGTTAAATGAATATGATGCCAATGGTGATGTTTTATCAATCTATACTTTTCGTGATTTTACAGATTTATGTCGTGGTCCACATGTAGCATCATCAAAAGATTTACCAAAAGATGGTTTTAAAATTCGTTCGGTTGCTGGTGCTTATTGGCGTGGTGATTCTAAAAATAAAATGTTACAACGTATTTATGTTGATGCATTTGCGTCGGCTGATGAATTAAATGCTTTCTTGAAAGCACAGGAAGAAGCGGCTCAACGTGATAACAGAAAACTGGGTAAAGATATGGATCTATTCCATTTTGAACCTGAATATGCCCCAGGCGCAGTTTTTTGGCATGACAAAGGATATAGGATGTATCGCAGATTGATTGAATATATCCGTATGCGCCCAGAAAAAGCAGGTTATCAAGAAATATCAACACCATCCGTGATGGATAGATGTTTATGGGAACGTAGCGGACATTGGGCAAAATATGCATCGCATAATTATGCTGGAAAAACACAAGATGGCAAAGATTTCTGTGTAAAACCTATGTCTTGTCCGGGTGGCATGTTAGTGTTTGGTCAGGGATTGAAGTCATATAAAGATTTACCATTGTATTTGGCTGAATTTGGCAAGGTAAATCGTTACGAAGCCGCTGGTGCTTTGGCTGGATTAATGCGTGTTCGTGAATTTACCCAAGATGATGCACATATTTTCTGCACCGAAGAACAACTAGAAACCGAAGTTGTAAAAATATTACGTTTTATAAAAGATGTTTATTCAAAATTTGGTTTGGATAAAATTACAATGAAATTGGCAACCCGTCCAAATTCAGAATTCCGTATTGGTGATGATGCAATTTGGGATAAAGCAGAAAAAGCGTTACAAAATGCATTGGAAAAAAATGGTTTGGAATACGAAATTGCCGAAGGTGATGCCGCATTTTATGGACCAAAAATAGATAATTATTTAAAAGATTCTATGGGGCGTGTATGGCAATGTGGAACGATACAATTGGATATGAATTTGCCTGAGCGTTTTGATTTATCGTACATTGGCGAAGATGGTGAAAAACATCGTCCAATTATGTTACACCGTGCAATGTTGGGCTCTATTGAACGTTTTATGGGTGTATTATTAGAATCAACAGGTGGTAATTTACCACTTTGGTTGTCCCCAGAACCAGTAGTAGTTGTTCCTGTATCTGAAAAATACAAAGAATATGCATTACATGTTGTATCTGAATTACAAAGCGCAAATGTATTTGCACGTGCTGATTTACGTGATGAAAAAGTAAATTACAAAGTTCGTGAATTATCATTATCAAAAACACCAATAATAGTTGTTGTTGGTGAAAAGGAAA
>JAKSSZ010000127.1 GCA_024402835.1 Alphaproteobacteria bacterium
TTTTTGATGTTTAATTATTTATTCTTCATTGCTTTCCAAGAGTTTAATAATTTGTTCCTTCTTCATTGGATTAATGTATTCAGGGAATTTAATATCAAATTTGATAAACAAATCTCCTTTCTTAACAGACATATCTTCTACATTTACTTCTTCGCGAACTGGTTGTGGTTGTGATTCTGGCATAGTTGCACCATCAACAGCTTTGGCCCCAGATAAAATTATCATCTGACCGGCATAAGGATTTAATACAATTTCTGTTGTAAATGTATCGACACCATTTTGATTTTGCCATTTACGAGTTTTCAAAGAACCTTCGATATATAATTTTGTTCCCTTTTGTAACATACGTTTTGCAACATCTATTAAACTGGGGTTGAATATAACAACACGATGCCATTCGGTAAGTTCCTTTTGTTCACCGGATTGTCTGTCACGCCAACGTTCAGATGTCGCTAATGAAAAACTAACAACTTCTTGACCATTTTGCATTGCACGAACTTGTGGTTCTTGACCTATGTTACCAACTAATATTACTTTATTTATACTTCCTGCCATTTTTTTTCCTTTTATTATTATCTGTGATTATATTGTTGAACAAAAAACACTAGAAAATCAAGAATAAAAATAAAGTGCATAATTTTAATGCACCCTATTCTATATCATCATCACCTGGTTCTTCATCTTCTGTATCTTCTTCCATAGAATTGATATCTATTTCTTTTGGAATACCCAATATGTCTTCTATTTTATCAGAAGCAGATTCTACATCCATTTTATGAACAACTGCAAATTCTTGGGCCATACGTTCCAATGCGCGCAAATATAATTGTCTGGCCGAGAAAGTCATCGTATCTGTAGAATTACGTCTTTGTAAATCACGTAAAACTTCAGCTATCTTCATAGGATCCCCAGAATTTATATTTTCTTCGTATTGAGCAGCACGACGCGCCCAAATAACACGTTTCACACCGGCACGTCCCTTGGCTACAGCGATGGCTTCATCTAATTTTTTAACGGAAGTCAAAGAACGCAAGCCAGAAATTTCTGCACGTTCGACAGGAACACGTAATGTCATGTGATTTCGTTCAAAATCAATAACCAACATTTTTATTTTTGTTCCACTTATAACCTGCTCCTCGACCTTTACTAATTTGCCGACACCTTGGGCAGGATATACTACATATTGACCTGTTTTAAAATCTAATTTTTTTACTGGCATAATTACAAACTCTTATGTTGCCATCCTCTCTATACGGCATATTATACCATAAAAATATGGAAAAACAAATATTTAACTATTTTTATTGTCCCATCCCAGCAGGAGAGAAACGACCTATGTTATTAAATAATTCTTCGACAGCATATAACTCTATGGCAGCTGGTATTTCTGTTTCGCCACTGGCTATGTATATGTCTTTTAATTCTTTATCTTGTAAAACGCGTGTTTTTAGCACTTTATCGCCCTGAACCCATGCCAAAACCACTGTTTTATTACTGTAAGTTTGTGGTAATGGTCCATTGATATTTTCATCAGCACCGTAATATATCCATATATTATTACCATAAACTGTTTTTGTTTGTGGATCCCCCAATACAGTTTGTAAATCATGTGTTGTTTTTACATTACTTACAACTGTTTTTATATCGTTAGGAAAAACATACCCACGATGTTTTGTTTGACATGCTGTAATTAACATAACGGATAATAATATATACAATATTTTTTTCATCACTCTCTCTTTTTGTTATAAATCTATATCTTTTTTATCAGAATCCAGTTTAAATTCTGCAAGATATTTTTTTAATTTTGTTTTATACAAGTTATCTTTCTTTGCCTTATCTACCAAAGAATCAAAGTTAGAATTTACAGATCTGGCTGATGCAAATCTGGTTTCTGATTTCATAAATTCTTCCAATGGGAAAGGTGTATTCAAAGAAGAATCCATACTCAAAGGATTTATATTTTGTTCCAATAAATCTGGATTAAATCTGTATAACGGCCAAGCACCCGTATTAACCAAATTGATTTGGTGTTCAACACCATTTTGTAAAGCAAATCCATGAGCAATACAAGGTGAATATGCTAAAATAATGGATGGACCATTAAAGGCTTCGGCTTCACGGAATGCCTTTATTGCTTGCGCTTGATTTGCCCCCAAAGCAATTTGTGCAACATACGCACCAGACATCATTGCTATTAAACC
>JAKSSZ010000128.1 GCA_024402835.1 Alphaproteobacteria bacterium
CTGTGAAACATAATCATTATCAAATATTTTACTTTTGGGTTGTAAAAAGTTAAATATTGGTTGATAAAACGTCACAGCACGTTGGGGTGGAATATAAGTTTGTATAATGGGATTTACAACACGATTAGTTCCAGGTGCAATATCTGCATTATAAACACCAGTATCAGAATTTATCAATTTTGCCTCTGATATATACGGAAATCCAATACGTTGTGATACAAGACCATCAACAGAAGCATTAAAAAAATAATAGTTGTTTATAATCATGGTAAAAGAACACGGAGCATAATTAAATAAATCTGTATTTGTTCCAAAAAACAATATTCCATGTGAAGATTCTGGCATATCTAATTTTTGAATAGACAACATTCTATCTTTGCGTCCAACACGAGAATCTATAAACATATGTGGTTTAACATTATTACGTAAATCTTTATCATAAAACATATTTGTTAACCACAACCCTATTCTTATTTTATCAAACCAATCCATTAATAAACTTGCTTCTTTACCTGTTATTGTTCCATTTGACAATACTTTTTCCATAATCGGTTTTACAACATATTCCAATTCCGCATATTTTGTATTACAACTCTCACACGCGGGAAATTTAAAATTCATAAATGTTAAATGCTTTTCATCTTGTGGAAAAAAAGAAAAAACATCCGAATGTTCACGACCAGTTAATTTAATCAACCACTGTGGAATTACATGTTCCATATTTTTATTTTCCGGTTTTTTTCCACAAAAAATACAAAATTTTTCTGCCATTTTTTTACTCCGACAGAAATTATAAGACAAATATAATATTTTGTCAATACGATTTGTATAACAATATTTTTATAATCTTTTATCTATCATTACAAAAAAACACTGACAAATATCAGTGTTTTAGTTTTGATTTTTATTTTAATGTTCTAGAAAAATCTTTACACCAATCGGAGCAAATAACCGAACAGTTCAATTCATCATTATCTGGCATTTTATCAAATTTTTTAGAATCTTGTAAGGTTCTGTGTATTTTTGCGCCACTGGACAAACCAACATCACAATCACAATGATAAGCAAAAACACCCAAACCGTTTTCAATGTTTAGATTTGATGAACATGATGACGAAACAGCTGTTACAGAAACACGGTTTTCTTTTTTATCATGTTTTATATGTTTATGTCTAATTTGTTCCGGCTTTTTTACAGAATAAGCCGGTACAGATTCATTTTGATTAATCACTTTGGAAATTATAATTTCAGATGGACCAATAGAATTTTTATAAATATATACATTGGATACAATAGAAAACAAAACAAATACCAATCCACAAATTATATTTCCAACAGGATTATTACGTTTCGTTGTTAATATTATTAAATCTATGAAAGCCCACAAACAAGTAATAAGTATTCCAACAATAGTTAAATCCAAAAGTATAAATAATATTCCCTGCCAAGTTTTGTGTTGTATAAACTTGTGAACACCGAACATACCAAAAACAGCGCACCACAAAATTAAACTTAAGTTTTCTGTTTCAAACCAATTATTGATATTTTCTTTTTTTACTGTTTTTTTTACCATTATAAATCCTTTTTATTTACTTTATTGGTGGAAAACAATATTCGCCATTTTCAGGACAACAAGCCATATAATCATCGCCCATATTTGTGTAAATCTCGCCGGCGCAACAACCGTTTTTATCTGGACGTAACCCATTATCACATTTTGCAAAAAAACCATGCCAATTTACAAATGTATAATGTGCCATCCAACCGATAACTATACACAACAAACATATACAAATGATAAATAGCGATTTTTTATTATTTTTCTTTTTCATCATTATCACCCTATTCTTCTATAATCTTTTCCAACTGTATAATAAAATCTATGGCTGGGTCTGCTATTTTTTTTGCTTTATCTATAATTTTTTGTGCTTCTTGTTTCATTTGCATTCTTTTATAAACCTGAATCATTTCTTTTGTTGCTTCTTCGTTTTCCGAAACATTGTCATCAGTCAAAGCACGTGCAATTTCAAGTTGTTGTTGTGCAAGTTCTTTATATTTTTGTTTATTTTGTTCACAACCCCGTTCTGCCAGATTTGCATACGTTTCTGCATTTTCTACATACATATTTGCTGGCATATCGTCCCAATTTCTTATTTTCTTTAATAATACAGATTCTATTTTTTCACAAGTTGAATCT
>JAKSSZ010000129.1 GCA_024402835.1 Alphaproteobacteria bacterium
TGAACGAAAACACCTTAACACTTGTCGCCCAAAATAATTTTTCTGCTGATTATATAAAAAACACTTATTTAAATATTCTTAATTCTGTTGCTGATGATTTTGATATTTCATTGAATTTGACAACTTCTGCATATTCATATAAAACAGCAAATAATATTTCTGCTAATGATAATGAATCTTATAATTATGTTCCTGCACATGAAACACGTTCAATAAATAGTTTTGATAAATTTATAGTTTCTGATGAAAATATGTTTGCTGTTATGGCTTGTAAAAAAATAGCAACAGATTCTACTTCATCATTTTCACAATTATTTGTTTATGGACCTGCGGGTTGTGGTAAAACAACATTGTTGCAATGTATCCAAGATGCCGCCGATGAAGAAGTCGTAATGTTATCTGGTGGACAATTTGTTTCGGAATTCGCTCGGAGTTTACGTGATAAAACAATTTTCTCTTTTAAAGATTTTTGTCGCAACTGTGATATTTTTATATTGGATGATGTTTGCGCATTGGCTGGAAAAACAGCAACCACAGAAGAATTTTTACAATTATTAATAGATTTAAAAAATGCAGGTAAAAAGATTATTTTGACAGCAAATACAACACCAAATAATTTGATTGGATTTGATAGACGTATTCAATCTTTGTTTGGTTCTGGATTGGTTGTTGATATTAAATCTCCAAATACTTATGTTCGTCGTATTTTGTTGGAACGTGCAAAAGTTGCAAAAGATGTTGCCGAAGAATTGTCAAAACGTATCCCAGCGGATGGACATATTGTAAATGGTATCATCAGCAAAATAAAAGCATATACCGAATTAATGGGTGAAAATGTAAATATGGATATTGCTTGTCGTTTATTGGGGGATACTTTAACAAAAGTAAAAACTCCATTAACAATGGTAAAGACAATGTGTGATAAAATGTGTGTTTCTTTTGATGAAGTATGTGGTTCTTCTCGTTCACGTCGTTTAGTTCGTGCGCGTCAAATAATGATGTTAGTATTGAAAAAAGTTACAACTTTGTCTTTGTCTGAAATTGGGAATTTGTGTGGTGGTCGTGATCATGCAACTGTTGTATACGCAATAAATCAAATAGAATCACAAAAGGCAACAGATTTGATGTTATCCGCAGAAATAGAAGATATGATTAAATTATGTAAATAAAAAAACGCCAAATGGCGTTTTTTTAAAACCAACTTTTTTTATCAGATTTAAGATTTGCGAATTCGTTTAACGCTTTCTTTTGTTTTTCTGATAATTTTTTAGGAATTATAACGCCAAGTTCAATATATAAATCGCCAAAAGAACCGTTACCAGTTGGCATACCATGTCCGCGAATGCGTAATTTTTCACCAACCTGTGTTCCAGCTGATATTTTTACATCCAGTTTTTTATCATCTATTGTGTTTATTTCAATAGTTCCACCCAAAACCAGTGTTGTAAAATCTATATCTTTGTGCATTACTAAATTATCCCGAACACGAGTAAAAGTGTCGTGTGGTTTTATATGTATATCCAAATAAAAATCGCCAGCAATACCACCAGCCGATACCTCTTCACCCATACCTTTGACACGTAATCTTGCACCATCTTCTATGCCCGCAGGTATTTTAATATCTAAATTTCTTTGTTTGTTTATAACACCGCTTCCACCACAATCTGAACATTTTTTTGATATTTTTTTACCGGTTCCATTACAATCTGGACATGGTGTCTCTACGGCAAAGAAAGATTGATATGTATGAATATGACCTGTACCGTGACATTTTTTGCAAGCATCTGCTACTTTCCCATCAAATGTCCCATTACCATGGCATTTTTCACATTTTACATTTGTAGAGTATTTTGCTGTATATGTTTTTCCAAAAAAGGCATCTTTTAAATCTATTGTTATTTCATCTAGTAAATCTCTACCTTTTTGTTGCCCACGTCTGCTATTACCACCATCAAAACCACCAAAACCAAATCCACGCATGGCTTCGCGTAAAATATCTTCCATGCCACCACCAAAATTAAAACCACCATTACTAAAAGGGTTTGCGCCATTAAAGCCACCAGCGCCACCGTTAAAAGCCGCATCACCAAATCTATCGTACGCAGCCCGTTTTTGTGGGTCTTTCAAAATATCAAAGGCGTTATTTACTTCTTTAAATTTTTCTTCGGCTGTTTTATCAC
>JAKSSZ010000013.1 GCA_024402835.1 Alphaproteobacteria bacterium
CTAACCACAGAACCAACATAATATTCACTGCGGTTGCGTCCTTCGATTTTAAGTGAATCTGCGCCTGATTCTATTATTTCTTTCAAGTGAGGCATTAAACATAAATCTTTGGAATTCATAATATATGCGCCACGTTCATCTTCTTGTAATGGCATTTCTATACCTGATTCTTTTTCCCGTAAAATAACATCATATTTCCAACGACATAATTGCGCACATGCACCACGATTTGATGGGCGACCTGTAATAAAATTTGATAACAAACAACGACCAGAATAAGACATGCACATTGCACCATGAATAAATATCTCTAATTTTATATCTGGACATTGTTTTCTGATATTTATAAATTCATTATGTGATACTTCACGCGCTAATACACATAACGATGCCCCCGCATTTTGCCAAAATTTAACAGATTGTGCCGAACAAATATTTGCTTGGGTTGATATATGCAAAGGCATATTTGGAAAATTTTCTTTTACCCATACCATAACACCAGCATCGGCAACAATCAAAGCGTCTGGTTGTAAGTATTCAATTATCTCTTTGACGCGGGGCATATTATCGTAATCACGGTCATGGGCGAACAGATTAAATGCCAAATATACTTTTTTATTGTGTGCATGTGCAAATTCTATTCCTTGTTTTACGCCGTTGATATCTATTTTTGCGCGTGCACGCATAGAAAAACCCGGCAACCCCGCATAAATAGCATCAGCACCATATAATACGGCAGTTTTAAATGCTTCCAGAGTTCCCGCTGGTGCTAAAAGTTCCGGTTTTTTTATTTGCATATAATTATTTTCTTTTATGATTAAACGATTCAAATAAACGCGACATTAATGTAGAATGTTTTGATTCAATTAATGTTGTTGCATGCTCTAAACTTGATAATTTTTGTTTTTTATCGTGTTTTCGTTTATAATCACTGGCAAATTGTAATAAGTTATGGTATTTTGTGTGTAAATTATCATCAGGTTCATAATCACAAGTTATACTGTCTATAGTTCTACCATTTTTAACAATACTAATGATACGTTCTGGTTTGAGTAAAAAATGTATTTCTATGTTATCATCTAATTCATATATTTCGGTGTTGTTAATAACTTTGCGATTATATTTTTCTGAATCTTTTATATGTTTTTCAATAGTTTTGAAAATATTTTTTGCATGTTCTTTTTGTTGTTCCAGTAATAATTTTTTTGTATGATTGCGTGCAAAATTTAATAATTCCGAAAAAGCATTAAATTTATTTATAGAATCTTTAGCACTACAATTAAGTTTTTGTATTTCTTTACTATTTTCATAAACTATAATATCATAAGATCCCACATTAAAATGTATACTTATATTGTTATCCAATAAATATACTTCATCGGTAGCTGTGTTTGGTGTCTGTATGGTTGAAGATTGTTTAATGGCCTTTTTTAATGTTTTAAAAAAATCTTTTGTTGTAAACATAATAATACCTCTTTTGTTGTGTAATTTGTCTATATTTTTATATTATGGTATCATCAAAACACAAAAAATCAATTTTTTTAAATTTTTACTTGAATTAATGAAAATAACAATGTAATATATGCGCTGTGCAGTTGCCAGTTTAGCTCAGCTGGTAGAGCATCTGATTTGTAATCAGAGGGTCGTTGGTTCAAGTCCGACAACTGGCACCAGAAATTAACCGCAGTGAACTGCGGTTTTTTTATTTATCATAAGTTTTTATATCAATGGTGGGAAACAATCTCCGCCGGAATCTGGACAACAGTTAAATCCTTGATCCCCCATATCTGTATATGTTTCACCTGTGCAACATCCGTTTGCATCTGGATTACTGCCGTCTTCACATGTTAATGTTTCTTCGGCTGGTGCAACAGGTGCCGCTTTGGTTTCCCATGGGTTTTCAACATACCCCTCGTCATCATATTTTATTCCCAACACTTGTTCGTTGTATTCTTGGGTTCCGACTTCTAATTTTATTTTATTTCCATCTGCATCATGCCCCTGAATACCTTTTTTGTTCTGACTCTCCCTATAAATTTCATCTTTTAATGCGTTTATAGACTTATAATTTTGTGATTCACAATATAATTTAACAGTTCTGTAATCATAGTTATTCTTTGTATCTGCTTCCCAAGCGTCTTGATCTATGGTTCTGGTTCCTTCGGTAGCCTCTCCTTTACATAAACTATCCATGTTAAACGATTGAACTTGACCTGTCCATGAACCATCACTTTTGTCTATTGTGGTTTTTGTTTTTACACTAGCCCAACTACGACGCTTAGTTGTTGTATCATAAGAAGTAAATGCACATTTTTTATCACCATCATTGCCACAGGTTAAAATTAAATCAACCGGTGAATAAACTGTTATTCTGGTTCCTGCTGCTATTGAAAATGGTGGAACCGTATTATCTATGGCATCAACAAGTAATTTTTGTGCCACTTTATTCCATGAAGAAATTAATTCTTGTTTTGCAAGTTCCGATGAACGAACCGTTCCAGATTGAACAACGGTATTTTTATCCAAATCTATTTGATTTACAAACGTATCTGCAATTGGTGCAATCATATTAACAGCCGCTGGAACAATAGCCGTAAGCAATGGCATAACCATACTTTCTATGTAATCGGTGCTACCATGACCGGGAACACCTGCGCGTCCTTGTGCATCTGCTGAATATGGATCTTGACTACCATCGTCAGGAAAATTGTACTCAACACCATCTGGACGGATAAATTGATACCATTTGATATTCATACGACCAATTGATTTATATGGTCCCGGTAAATTACCATCTAAATATCCCATTAATACTGTTCCTGTTGGTATTATAATTGTGCGTCCATTATCGGAATATATGTTTCTATCCACGGTCGCTTTTACGGGTAAACTGGTATTTCCAAATTCACTATTGTTATATACACTGGGGTCTGCGCGAACTTCGGATACTATTGTTGCGGGAATCGGTTTAAATTGACGTAATGTAAATGTTCTGTCATACGGCATAGAATTCACAATTTTCTCATCACCAGATGAACCTGTATATTTCTCTATTTTATCTTCTTCTGCTTTGGTCCAACTGTGTTCCCATGATTTTGGTTCTGGACTGCTATAACGTTTTGGATTTTTTTCTCCCTCAATATTTAAACTGTCAACCCACACTGCATCATCTGCAAAATATCCACCTGTTTGTTGTGTGCTTTGTGGTTCTGATAATTCAGGCATTGTTATATTTCTTGTCTGGATATTGCGATAGCCAATATGATCTGCATCAGTTCCGATTCTGGAATTATCTTCCAATGATGTAATAATACCTGTTGTACTATCATATTTCCCAGTTGGATTTTTACATTCTTTGTCTTCAAATGGGTAAAAATAATTTGCACCGTGTTCAGGTTTTATCCACCCAATTTGAACCCCAGATTGATTATATCCAGCAATTGCATAATCCGAGCAAGATTCTGATGGTAAATGAAATTCTTCCTTTTTTTCATCTTTGAATACTCGATTTGGAATAATTTCTTTTATTTCTTTTTCTATAATTTTTTCTGTTGGCTCTGGTTCAACCACAGGTTCTGGTTCGGCAATTGGTTCAGGTTCAACCACGGGTTCTGGTTCTGTTATTGTCTCTACTTCTTTTTTTTCAATAACAGGTTCCGGTTCTGGTTCTGGTTCAACCACAGGTTCCGTTTTCTTTTGTTCTTTTTTTGGTTCTTCTTTCTTTATGGCAGAAAAAGTAATTTTTACAACTTCATTATTTGTTGATTGACCGTCTATATGCCAAATGATACTTAAATCTATTGTTTCTTGTTTTTGTTCGGTTGTTGGGGCATACTTTACAGAAATTGAACATCCGCCACCTTTGATTGTGCCAATACAATCGTGCTTGATTGTTATTTCATCAACAGATTCTTTTATTGCAACAGAATCTATGATTACGCTTTCATCAGTTTCTATTTTTATTGTTTCATTTTTTGTTGTATCAACAATTGTTTTGCTAAGATCAAGTTTCTTTGGTGTTATCTTGAATTCAATACTTTTATTTTCTGTTATACCATCCACAGAATTCTTGCTTTTGTTATGTGTGATAATCAAAGTTAATAAAATTATTACAACCAAAAACGCGGCACCCAACAATAACCATTGAATATATTTTGGTGTTGTTTTTCTGAAATCTGTAAAAAATTTTTTTAACTTGTCTTTCATTATTGTATTCTCACAACGTGACAACTTGCCCCACTGTATTTTAATAATTAATCACATAATTTTTGTGCTGTATCTATATCTGCCAATGGACCTATGCGCAAACGATATAATCTTGCAGTTGCAGAATCCGAGCCCAAATCACCAACCCCAGATTCATCAACAGCAAAGAATACGCTGTTTTTATACGGACTTAAAACACCAACACCGTCATCGCCACTGAATTTTGCTATTAAATCAGTCCAGTAATCATTTAATGCTTTTACCGAAGTATCTGATTTTAATTCTATGGCAACACCAGTTTGATTGCTTTTTATCAAAGGTATATTTGTTTGTGGCAAATATGCACCAGATGTCACACGTTCTTTTGGAATCATCATACCTGTTCCACCTGTTGATACAGTTGGAGCATAGCCACCCATATTCATCATTGGCTGTTGACCATACATTTGATTTGCTGACATATCATAAGTTGGGTCAATGTAATCGTTTGTATATGCAACATTATTAAGTGACATATCAGACATCATAGATTGTGCAACGTTTGCTTCGGCTAATGCCATTACCGAAGCCGTATCAGCTATCAAGAAAGGTTTTGCACGTTTTTTTATACATACTAATCTTTGACCACTACGTAAAACCATATCGCCAACAGATTCTACTATTAACAATCTCCCATCATCGCCATCGGTTCTAAAACCAACAGGACTTTCACCACCTTCGACTAACATTGATACAACAGGTCTTTGGGTCATAGAAATAACTTTATCGCCAAAATCAATATATGTGAATACACGATCGCGCCATACACGTTCTGGGGCAATAACATAATCATCTGGATTTGGAACAAATATATCTAAATCAAAACGAAATTCAGATGGGTCTATTTTCATTGTTTTTATCCAACTGTAATCTTCGCCATCTACACCAACAGTATTGTATTTTGGAGTCGCTTGTTTATTAAATACAGACCCCATAGAACCACTTGCTGCTGTACTGTAATTTACAGTTCCACCATTTCCCAAAATAACATCAACTTGGGAATATGATATTTCATTGGAATTAATAGGATATGCACGTAAATAGAATATGTATCTGTTTCCAGATTTTCCGGTTACTATCATATTTGTATCATTTCCCAGATTCCCTGTTGTTGGTGTAATATACATCAACTGAGCACCCTGTTGTGCGTCTATTGTAAATAACCCTTCGGTTCCGACAACAATATCTGCGATTTGTTCGCCTGTTGGTAAAGTTACCAATGTAGCCATACCACTACGTGTCTTTATTGGTAATACTGTTCCAACATTCCAAGTTAAACTTGCGTATCCTGGTTGTGTTGAACCTGGTGCCATATTTGCCTGTGGATTATCCCATGCAACTTGATATGTTGCATTACCCTCTGCCATGGCGGGCAATGCAAAACAAATGATTGGTAACAAAGAAACACTAATCTTTACTATATTTTTCCAGAACATTGTTATATCCTTCCTTGTTTTCGCTACCATGATGATGGATCAGAGTTTAATGGATCCATACCATTTAACGAGCCATATTTAACTACTTGTATTCCTAATGGATTATTGCGCAATTTATCTAATTTTGTCAATATGTTTTTAGAGTCCGATACATCTAATTCTGACTTTATTTGAATTTCTACTTTATGGTTTTCTTCGTGCCGTTCTCTTGTGTTATTTGCGGTACATATCCATTTGAATGATACAATATAAGTATTTTCATTTTTTTGTATTATTGCGCGTGCAACATTATTAGTTGGAAAATCTACTTCGCAAGTCATTGTTGGTAAACTTGTTGGATAAAAAATCAATTCGTTATACAGATTATACAAAAATGTATTTTTAAAGTCCTTGTAAACATTATTTGATGACCAAATCTTTAATGTGCTTTGCCAATTTTGTCTTGTTATTTCTGGATTATCTAAAATTGTATTTCTGGCTTTTACATATTCTTTTATAAAACCAAGTTTGTATTCTTTTATTTGGTTTATATTATTTGGATTAAAAGGAACAATAACGATATCATTGTCAATACGACGTGGAGTGTGTAAAAAGAACACTTCTGGTTTTTCTAATGGAACCATTTTTGTTAAAAGCAATACCATCGTCAACAACACAACGATTGCTGTTGATAGTACAAAAATCAAGATTCTTGATAGTAAAACCGGTGGTTCTATCACTTTTTGCAAACAATCTCTCCCATATTTTTTTGAATTGTAGACAATTTTTTATAACAAGTGCAAGCAAAAAAATAATAAGTAATATATAAAAGTATAATTTTCTTGCACTGTGATTATAAAAAGAGTATAATTTTTTTGCTTGCTTTTTTATGTCGATATGCTATCCTTTCACCGATTATCAGTATAATGATGGCAGATAAACGCGAGTTTTGTGGGGTGTAAAGAGTATCGTAGATAATACAGGGGCATGGTTCAATGGTAGAATATCGGTCTCCAAAACCGCGGATGAGGGTTCGATTCCTTCTGCCCCTGCCAAAAGTATTGATAAAGAACAAGATTGGAAAAAAGTAATGAAAAAAGTATTTGATTATATAAAGTCAGTTCGTAGCGAATGGTTCAAGATTGTATGGCCAAATCGTGAAACTGTTGTAAAAACTACTGTAATGATATTTATTTTTTCTGGTCTTGCAGCATTGTTCTTTTTTGTTGTAGATAGCATTTTAAATGCTTTAGTTGGTTGGATTTTTTAACTGATAAAGGAATGGACTATGGAAGAAAAAATGCAGTGGTATGTCGTGACTGTAAGGACTGGGTGCGAAGATAAAATAGCACGCGAATTACGTGAACAAATAGATAGACGTAAATTAAATGCTTATTTTGGTGAAATTTTGGTTCCAACACGTGAAGTTTTTACTCTAAAAGCAGGTAAACGTGTAAAAACAGAAAAGAAATTTTTCCCTGGTTATGTAGTTGTTCAAATGGTTATGAATAACGAAACATATTCTTTAATAAAGATGATACCACAAGTTTTGATGTTTTTGGGACAACGTGTTAATGGTCAACCAAAACCACTTCCTGTCAGTGAAGCAGAAGTTAAAAGATTATTAAAACAAGTAGAAGATGAATCTGTAGTAGCCGAAGATGTAACTTACGAAGATGGCCAAGAAATTATGGTTGTTGATGGGCCTTTTACGGGATTCAAAGGTATTACATCAAATGTTGATAATGCAAAGCAAAAAATGGTTGCTATAATATCAGTTTTTGACCGCGAAACAAGTGTAGAACTTGGTTTTAATCAGGTCGAAAGAGTATAGTCAGAAATGACTATATAAAAATGTGGTAGATGTGCCAACATCGCACCACAACACTAACCGGATGTGATAAACATCTAATAAAATGGAGTGAAAAAATGGCAAAAAAAGAAATCAAAGGAATGGTTAAATTACTCGTTCCTGCAAAACAAGCAAATCCGGCTCCTCCTATTGGACCTGCTTTGGGTGCTGCTGGTGTAAATATAGCAGAATTCTGCAAACAATTTAATGACAGAACAGCTGATAAAACTCCTGGAATGCCAATTCCTTGTATAATCACTGTTTATACAGATCGTAGTTTTGAATTTATTATGAAACTACCACCTGTGTCATATTATATTAAAAACGCATTGAAATTAAAATCTGGTTCTAAAAAACCGGGTCGTGATTTTGTTGGAACTATTTCCAAATCACAAATTGAAGAAATCGCAAAAGCAAAAATGCCAGATTTAAATTGTTCTACTATTGAATCTGCTTGCAATATAGTTGCTGGTCAATGTCGTTCTATGGGCGTAAAAGTGGGGGAATAAGATATGAAAGTTACAAAAAGAAAACAAGCGTGGTCTTCATTAGACGCTAAAAAAGTTTATTCCCTAACAGATGCTATTGAAACATTACGTGGTTTTTGTTCTTCTAAATTTGATGAAAGTTTAGAAATTGCAATAAAATTGGGTATAGATGTTGCAAAAGCAGATCAAAATGTTCGTGGAATGTTGTCTTTACCAAATGGAACAGGTAAATCTGTAAGGGTTGCTGTATTCACTGTTAATTCACTGAGTGAAGCACAAAAAGCCGGTGCAGATGTTGTCGGTGGTGAAGAATTAATTGATAAAGTAGCTGGTGGTTTCTTGGATTTTGATAGGGTTATAGCCACACCAGATATGATGCCAAAAATGTCAAAAATTGCTCGTATTTTGGGACCAAAAGGTTTAATGCCTAATCCAAAACTTGGAACAGTTACAAATAATGTAGCAGACGCAGTTGCAAATGCAAAAGCTGGACAAATTGAATACCGTGCTGAAAAAATGGGTATTGTTCATGCTGGTATTGGTAAAATGTCTTTTGCTACAGAAAAGTTGGTTGAAAATGCAAATGCGTTGATTGACCAATTGAAAAAAGTTAAACCTGCATCCGCAAAGGGTCAATATATCCTTGGTTGCAGTGTTGCTACAACCCAAGGCCCAGGCCTGAAAGTTGAAGTAAAATAATTTATGGTGGTATTTCCACCATAAAAAGAGATTTCTGTCCGTGACTGATGGTGTGGTATTCCACTTAATTCCCATCATAGACAAAGAAGATTCTTTGGGGCAGAAACAACAGAGCCCCACCTGTGCGCAAGCAAAGATGGAAAATTAACAAACGAAGCTTAAAAGGATATAATCAAGATGAAACGCGAAGAAAAGTCAAATTTGATTTCAGCGTTGCAATCGTCCTTGAAGGAAGCAAACGGTGTTTTTGTCATAGAAAATAACGGTTTAACTGTGAAAGAAATGGAATCATTACGTAATGAATTACGTCCATTGGTTTCTTTGTTCAAAGTTATTAAAAACCGTCTTGTAAAATTGGCATTAAAAGATACTGATTTTGCACCTGTATCCGATTTAATGAAACATCCAACAGCTGTTGCAGTTGCAACAGATGCTTTGGCTGTTACAAAAGTTTTGGCAAAATTTGCTGAAGAACATCAGAATTTAACCATCGTTGGTGGTAAAATGGATGCCGAACTTTTGGATATGGACGGTGTTATGCAATTATCCAAGCTTCCGTCTTTGTTGGAAATCCGTTCTACTATTGCACGTATCTTGGTAGAACCTGCTAGTCGTTTAGCACGTGTTTCCGCAGAGTATGGAAAGAAACAAAACTAAAAAAACTCTAAAGGAGTAAAAAATGGCAGATATTCAAAAAATAGTTGAAGAATTGTCAAAATTAACTGTTCAAGAAGCAGTTGAATTATCAAAAGCATTAGAAGAAACTTGGGGCGTAAGTGCCGCAGCCGCAGTTGCAGTTGCAGCAGGTCCAGTTGCTGGTGCAGCAGCAGAAGAAAAAACAGAATTTGATGTTGTATTGGCAGAAGTTGGTGCAAACAAATTGGCTGTTATCAAAGCTGTAAAAGATATCACAGGTTTGGGTTTAACAGAAGCAAAAGCTTTGGTTGAATCTGCACCAAAAGCGATAAAAGAAGCAGTTGCAAAAGATGAAGCTGAAAAAATGAAAGCTACATTAGAAGCAGCTGGTGCAAAAGTAGAAATGAAATAATTTCTATTTTTGATGGAATCTGAAAAAGATTCTAAAAAAATATGAATTGTGAAAACAATTCCGCCGCTTGTCAAAGGGGAAACCTTTTGACAGGCATACAGGCGTAAAAAGTGTATAACTTTTTTCGTTTGCAAAATAAAAAGACAGAAGAGAAAAAAATAAAAGGATTCAGAACATGGCAGTTATTCAGAAACTTAGAAAATCTTTTGGTAAAAGTTTTTTGCAAACTCCGCTCCCTAATTTAGTTGAGATTCAAAAAAGTTCTTTCGAGAAATTTTTACAAGCAGATGTTAACCCATCAGAAAGAAAAAATATGGGTTTACAGAACGTATTTAAATCTATTTTTCCTATGAAAGACCGTGATAATGGTACAGCAGAGTTAGAATTTGTTGAGTATTATTTAGATAAACCTCTTTATACTGTTCAAGAATGTATGTTACGTAACTTGACGTATTCAAGAAGATTAAAAGTAAAGTTAAGATTGACTTTATGGGATATTGCAGAAGATGGAAAAAGATCTTTGCGTGATATCAAAGAACAAGAAGTATTTTTAGGCGATATTCCAGAAATGACAGAACGTGGAAGTTTTATCGCTGCTGGTGTTGAACGTGTAATAGTATCACAAATGCACCGTTCTATGGGTGTAAGTTTTGATACAACCAGGGAAGCCAAAATGGCTGGAAATCCTATGGCTTATGAAGCACGTATAAACCCAGAACGTGGAAGTTGGATTGAATTTACACAAAGCAACAAAGGTATAATTAATTTACGTATAGATAAACGTTCCAAAAAATTACCTGTGACTGTATTTTTACGTTGTTTGCCATGTGAAGCAGATGAAAAGAAATTTGCGGCAGACATGTATAGAACAGATATACGTGGTATGAGTAATGAAGAAATTCTGGGGAACTTTTATCAAAAGATGACTTTGAATCGTGAAAAAGAATTATGGGTCGCTGATACTGCCTCGTTGACCGATTTATTTGATGTTCAAGGTTATAATCTGGATAAGTTTCGTTTACCTTATGATGTGATAAATGCAAAGACAGGTGAAGTTATTTTAGAGAAAGGCAAAACACTTAATGCGAAAAGTGTTTCAAAAATAACTACAAAGAAATTTGCAAGAACACAAGATTCTTTGGTAAATGAATATCTTTTTGATTCAATTACGGATGGTGATAATGTTTTATTCCCAGCTGGTACAAAATTAACCGAAGATGTTTTAAAAGATATAGATAATTTAAATATAAACACAATTTCTGTTGTGATTATTGATAATAAAAATATATCAAATCATATTTGTGAAACATTGTTGACAGATACATATCAAACACGTGAAGATGCTTTGAAAGCAATTTGCGATATTATGCGTCCGGGTGACAGACCAACACTAGAAGTTGCATTAAGAGAATTCTTGAAACAAGGATTTAATTCAACTTACTATGATTTGTCCGAAGTTGGTCGTTTTAAATTAAATAAACGTTTGGGACTTAATTCTGGTAAAAGTGAAGATGAAGAACTTACTTTGTCAAAGAAAGATTTCTTGGCTACACTGAAAATGTTGACCAAAATTATTGATGGCAAAGAAAAAATAGATGATATTGATAATTTATCAAATCGTCGTATTCGTCCAGTTGGTGAATTATTGGAACAAACTTTCAGAACAGGTATGCTTCGCATAGAACGTCTTGTTCGTGATGCTTTGGCTGGTGCCACAGAATTGGATTCTAAAAAACCACAAGATGTTATAAATGCTAAACCATTAACATCTATGATTTCTGAATTTTTGGGAACATCTCAATTATCACAATTTATGGATGCGTATAATCCTTTGGCAGAATTGGAACATAAACGTTTGATTTCTGCTTTGGGACCTGGTGGATTAAATCGTGAACGCGCTGGAATAGATGTCCGAGACGTTCATCCAACACATTATGGTCGTTTGTGTCCTATACACACCCCCGAAGGTGCAAATATTGGACTTATCAGCCATTTGGCTTCTTATGCCCGTGTAAATAAATACGGATTCATAGAAACTCCTTACTATGTTGTGAAAGATGGTAAAATAACAGATGAAATGAAATACCTAACAGCAGATGAAGAAAAAGGTGCTTATATTGCCCAAGGAAATACCCCTGCTGATGAAAAAGGTGCATTAAAAGAAGATTTTGTTACAGCACGTAAGGATGGTGATTTCGTTATGGTACCAAAAGAAAATGTCAATTACATTGACGTTGCACCACGTAAAGTTGTTTCCATAGCAACAGGTTTAATACCTTTTGT
>JAKSSZ010000130.1 GCA_024402835.1 Alphaproteobacteria bacterium
GTTTTTATATTGTTAACAGCCGTTCCTGTCTTTGCAGGACAACAACAAACAATAAACAGCAATATTCAAAATATTGTTGATATAGTAAATTATGCAGATGATATGCCTGTAAAATTACAGGGAAAAATAGTTCAGTATCTTGGTGATGAAAAATATATTTTTGAAGATGGTTCCGGGTCAATAATTATAGAATTATCAGATTCCATTGTTGATAAAATGGATTTAACAACACAAGATATTGTGACAATTCATGGGCATGTTGACAAGGGTGATATTAGTAATGAAATAGATGTTTATACAATAGAAAAATAAAAAATGCCATAATGGCATTTTTTATTAATATAAAAGAATTTTTGTGATATAATACACACTATGAAAAATCAATATATTTTTTTATCTATTCTTTTAATACCAAATATTGCGAGTGCTGGTTGGCAATATAATAATAACTATGTTAATGATGCTGGATATTATAGCGATGATGGTGCCAGATTTGTTATTGGTGCTCGTGGTGGTATATCTTATGGAACGGCAAAATTAAAAAATCAAATAGGCAGATTAGATTCTGTTTATGAAGATTCTGAAAGCAATATTTGGAGATATGATATTTCTTCATTACCTGCAAAAAACGATTTCCAAAAGATTGCTTTTGTTGGTGGAGCAAATATAGGTTTTACACTTCCTGGGGCTTCTCAATGGCGTATCGAGGCTAACTGGGATCATATAAATAAAACAGAATATAATGAAATTCCTTTGTTCGAAGGAAATGTAAATCTTGTCTCGGAATCAACAGGTGAGGTTCAAACTGTTTATACTCAAAGTGGTGGGGTAGCATCATCAATATCATCTGATGTAATATCTGCAATGATTTATTATGATTTTTTTGATGGTATAAACAAACCTATCAATACATTTATTCCTTATGTTGGTGCTGGTGTTGGATATGCAGATTCTAAAACTACTTTGAAACTATCTGATATATATGGGAATTTTTCTTCTGACCCTGATTTAAACGCTTCTTTTAATGCTAATCCAGATGCTGGAATTATACAATTTTATGAATCAAATATATCAAATTCTAATATAGCATTATTGGGAAGTATCGGTTTGTCTTATGGCATATCTCAAACAACTTTTTTTGATTTAAATGCACGTGTTATTTATATTCCAAATATCAAATGGCAATTAACAAATGCTGATGATACTCAACATCGTGATTTGTTTGGAACAGATGGTATGTTATACACAAACTTAACACTTGGTATAAGATTTGAATTCTAATTATTTCAAGGTTCTTTAAATAACTTTGCTGGGTCTACAAGATTTCCACCACGTCTTACTTCTAAATACATTTCTGACTTTTGTGGATGAACTCTACCTAATGGTTCTCCGGCTAAAACTTCTTGACCTATAAATGCGTTTATTGTTCCCAAATTTGTTATAATGGTATTATATCCGTTTTTATGTGATATTATTACAATTTTACCATAACCTTTAAACGTATCAGCATATTTTATAATGCCATCAGCCGGTGCAGACACCAAGGCTTCTGTGCGTGTTTTTATTCTCCAACCATCAGATTTTAATCCAAATGCCGTTTTTTCACCATATTTTACAACTAATTTTCCAGATACAGGTGGATTTAATTTACGAATAGAAAATTTAGAATCTGCGGACATTTCAGAACTTCCAACCCCAGCGGATAATTCGGAAATACTTTTTGCGCGTGCGGATAATTCACGCAAATTATTTTGTATTTCTATTTGCTTCTTTTTTAATTGTTCGTTTTGTGCAGATCTTGTTTTCAATAATTTATCTAACTTGTTTTTTTCAACGGAATATTTTTGAACAATTTTATCTAATTTTTCTTTTTCAACTAATCGTTCAGAATGTAATTTATCCAATTTGTCTAATTGTTTTGTTGCTTCACGTATTTTTGTATCATAATTTTGTGCTATACCCGTAAGAACAGCAGATGTCATTATATAACTATGCATATTTTCTGTATCAAAATTTGGATTATTTGCTAAATACAAAGTATAAGCTGTGGCATCTGTTATTAATTCTTTTTTCTTGTGTAAATCAATATCTATATCTTTTCTTTGTTTATCTAGTGCAGAAATTATTTTTGATAGATTAGATTTTTTTTCTTCCAAAG